>DALTYF010000246.1 GCA_029986195.1 Methanocorpusculum sp.
ATTCTTCTTGGCAGATATCAGGTTCTTGAGGAGTTTTGTGATTGGATGATTCAGATTCTCCGACCGATTCCGCCGATTGCCTGGGTGCCACTGTCTATGGCCTGGTTTGGTATCGGGCTTGCTGCAATTGAGTTCATCATTGTTATCGGTTGTA
Source organism: Methanocorpusculum sp. (assembly GCA_029986195.1). Classification (GTDB taxonomy): domain Archaea; phylum Halobacteriota; class Methanomicrobia; order Methanomicrobiales; family Methanocorpusculaceae; genus Methanocorpusculum. Next base: position 155 of record DALTYF010000246.1, read on the forward strand.
TTTTTCCGATTCTGGTGAACACGATTGATGGTGTGAAGAGGGTTAAGAGAAGCTGGATTGAGACTGCCCGGATTTATCAGGCGAATGAGTGGCAAGTCATGAGTAAGGTTATTGTGCCCGCAGCAGGCCCTGCCATCTGGAGCGGTCTGCGGGTCGGATTTGGTATTGCCTGGATGAGTGTTGTTGCAGCGGAGATGATGCCCGGGACGATGCAGGGTCTTGGTAATTTGATTATGCAGGCGTGTGCTTTGGGACAGATAAACGTAGTTGTTGCCGGTATGATTGCAATTGGTATCATCGGTATTGTGATGTATCAGTTCTTCCAGTATGTGCAGAAACGCAAATTCGGATGGGAGGTACTTGACAAATGACGGATTACGATAAGATCTGGGTGCGGGTCAGTCATGCAACGAAGAAGTTTGCAACCCGCAAAGGAGAGGTTACTGCTCTGGAGGATGTGAACCTTGAGATCCACGACGGTCAGTTTGTGTGTCTTCTTGGCCCGTCCGGCTGCGGTAAGACGACCCTGCTCCGTATGATCGGCGGTCTTGATGTGCCGACGTCAGGTACGATTACGATTGACGGGAAGGTGGTTGACGGTCCGTCGCCGAAGATGACGATGGTGTTTCAGGAGTATTCGCTGTATCCGTGGCGGACGGTTGCGGAGAATGTGGGGTTCGGTCTTGAGATGAATGGTGTTCCTGTGGAGGAACAGCAGGCCGAGGTGATGAAGGAGCTGAAGCTTGTGGATCTTGAGAATTTTGCGGACAGTTACCCGTATGAGTTGTCGGGAGGTATGCGGCAGCGGGCTGCTGTTGCGCGCGCTCTTGCTACGGATCCTGCGGTTATGCTGATGGATGAGCCGTTCGGTGCTCTTGATGCGCAGACACGGAACAAGATGCAGCGCGAGCTGTTAAACATCTGGCAAAAGACAGGGAAGACGATTCTGTTTGTGACGCACAGTGTTGATGAGGCGGTGTACCTTTCGGATAAAGTCGTGATTCTGACGCCCCGTCCGGGAACGGTTCACGAGATTGACGAGATTACTCTGCCCAGACCGAGGGATCGGACGAGTGTTGAATTTGCGCAGATCCGGAAAAATATTCTGCATATTATTGAGGAGCTGGAAACCGGCAATCAGAACATTTAATATCGTTTCCACCAAACCTGATTAGCACATTTAGAGAGCGAGGAGTTATTCAAAATGGTCAGAAAACCAGCACGAATGTACCGCAACGTCGCTAAGAAGGCATACTGCCGCCGTGAATACATGGGTGGTGTGCCGGGCGTTAAGGTAGTACAGTTTGATATGGGTAATCTTTCAGCCGAGTTTCCGGTTGCAATTCACCTTGAAGTTCTTGAAGCCTGCCAGATCCGCCACACGGCAATGGAGGCGGCACGTATCAATATGAACCGCCGTCTGATGAAGGATGTCGGAAGAAACAATTTCCACCTGAAGATCCGGGCATACCCGCACCATGTTATCCGTGAGCACAAGCAGGCAACGGGTGCCGGTGCAGACCGTGTTTCAGAAGGTATGCGCCTTGCATTCGGTAAGGCAGTCGGTACTGCGGCACGTGTCGAGCCAAGACAGCGCATTTTCACTGTCTGGACGTCGGAGCAGTACATTAACCAGGCAAAGGACGCTCTCCAGCACAGCGGATACAAGCTTCCTACGCCGACCCGTGTTGTTGTTGAGAACTAAGCCATTTCCGGCTCTCAACCAATACTATATTTTTCCTTTTGCTGTTTTTCCCCAGGCGGGCATTGCATATGTATAACTCATTTCACTATGTATCAGGAAAACGGAAATATTCTGAATACGTGGTGAAACGCACGTACGGCGTTGCACCTAAATTCGTTTATTGCCTATGAATGATCGTCGTTGATCGAATTTCAGCCCACGATT
>DALTYF010000247.1 GCA_029986195.1 Methanocorpusculum sp.
GTATCAGGACTTTATGGGCAACACCCAGTACTTCGTTGCCGATAGTATTATATCGGCTCACGATACATCTGTAGTACGGATTCCGATATATCGGGAGACGAAATAATTTCGGGTGATAATCTCTTATGCAGCCTACGGAAAACGGCCCGCTGACGGAGGCGGCGTACTATATTCTGCTGTCGCTGTACTCGCCCCTGCACGGGTACGGGATTATGCAGAAAGTCCGCGAGATGTCAAATGATCGGGTGCATCTCGGCGCGGGAACACTGTATGGTGCAATCAATACCCTGCTGGACCGGCAGTGGATTGCATCCGCCGGTGATTCCGCGGCATCGAGAAAGAAGGAGTATATTATTACCGCCGCCGGTCGTGTGGCGGTGAAAAATGAGATTCTGCGTCTGCGGGAACTGATTGAAAACGGAAAAAGAATGGAGCAAATATGAAGAGTGTGATCTGGAAGTTCTACTGGAATTATGAAAAAGGAGGAGAAATGGCTCAATGAAATGGCTGCAAAGGGTTTTGCGCTGTACAGTTATTCATGGGGGCGGTATGTGTTTGAGGAGTGCGAACCGGGCGAGTACCTCTACCGAATAGAACTGCTGAAAGACCTGCCGTCAAAGCCGGAGAGTATGGCCTATCTCGGATTTCTGGAGGAAGCGGGGATTGCCTGCGTTGCAACGCATCTGCGGTGGGTGTATCTGCGGAAGAGAACCGCCGACGGCCCGTTTGATCTGTACACGGATACCCGTTCTGCGCTGAATCACTACCAAAACATTACGACTCTCTGGAACGTTCTGGCGTTTCTTGAAATATTTGCATCACCGTGAACATTGGTGCCGGGTTTTACCGGCTCGTGTCCGGAACAGGCGAACCGCTGTTCAACTTCCTGTTCGGATCGATCTTTCTTGTGCTTGGATGTCTGTTCTATTATGTGGGAAGATCGCCGCGTGCCAAAACCCGGGAGCTTTCTGCTGAGCAGAATATTCACGAATAATTTTTTTCAATCCGCGCGATGTTCATCCCCGTCCGGAATTATGATGTTTTTACGGCAGATCCGTGCCCCGTTTCTCTCTGGTGATCTGTCATGCAGTAGGGACTCCCGGGCAAAACCTAATTTATGCTCAAGAGATTTATTACTACCATCATCCAGATTATAGATTGTAATATCCGGCGGCCGTGTATCAGCGGCACCGCGAAAAGTACATCCGGCACCAGAGAAGGAGGTCTTCTTTTTCATGGTGGCGCTGCTACACCCATGTTGTTGGCGTGTCGCGCCACCGGATATTACTCCAAAACTGTCACACAGCATGAATCGAATCGCAGACCTGTGAGAAATTCATACATCTGCAATTCGCGGGATAACGATGAACTTCAGCCGGTGCCTTACTCCCCCGACCGGTGCCAGGGATGCAGTGGTCAGGTCCGGCTGAAGGATATGTTTTGGTGCTCTTTTCAAGAGGTGTTATCTGGTTTATGTATACGCCCGCATATGCGTTGACAAAGGCGTTGCACCTAAATTCGTTTCTTGCCTACGCATGATTGTCGTTGATCGAATTTCAGCCCACGAGGTTCAGGAATAAAGGTGCAACGTCGTGGACAAATACTCGTCAGGTCGGCGGGATCGAAAAAAATCTGAAAAAATAGGGAGGAGTCTTTCAGGTACTCCGGTCGCCGATTGCTGCCACGTACTCATCGTACATGTCGGTGACTTCCTTTTCCGGCTCGGCGGTGAACTTTGAGACAAGGTAAATTGCGAGCAGACTTGCAATTACGCCCGGCACCATCTCATAGAGGCCGGTAACCGCGGTCAGGTACGTACCCCATCCGAGCGAGACCCCGCCTCCGATAATGATTCCGGCGAGTGCTCCCTGCCAGTTCATCCGTTTCCAGAAGAGACCGAGGAGAATCACCGTACCAAACGTACAGCCGAATCCTGCCCAGGCGTTCGACACAATGTTGAACACCGTGCTTGCCTGATCCAGAGAGAGGACGATTGCAATGGCGGAGACGATCAGAACCGTCACCCGGGAGATCCACAGGAGTCTCCGGTCGGGTGCGGAC
>DALTYF010000248.1 GCA_029986195.1 Methanocorpusculum sp.
TGTGGGAGTGGTTTTGTTCCAAGAGTATCTTATTGCATGATCAAAAATTATCTGGGTGAGGGATACTTTGACTTTGGTTTTTTTGGAGGAAACACGGAATACCGCTTCGCTTACGGAAAACACAGATAAAACCTGTGTGTATTGGGACATAACCACTGATACCGAATTCCTTAGTTTTTCTGTGTTTTCCGTAAGCGAAGCGGTATTCCGTGTTTTATTAGTGGAATTCCGTGGTTACTCCATGAAAAACCACGTACAGAAAAGTCCCGAATTAGCCAATCTGAATCCGGTCAAATGGTATGAGCACGTTTAGACGTTTGGAATAAAACCCGTAACAGTAGAGTGTTTTTCTTTGCAGGCGATCAATAGATAGAGCAGTTATGCTGGCAGAAAAAGATGAGGCGTATATCCGGTCCGTTCTCGGACGGGATCTGACTCCGCTTGAGGCGGCTGCATTTGAAAATCTGTGGAGCGAACACTGCAGCTACCGTTCCACCAGAAAGTTTCTGAAAACACTTCCGTCCACCGGTGAGGGGGTGATTATCGGGCCGGGCGATGATGCGGCAATCGTGAAGTTTTCGGATGATACGGTTCTGGCAATTGCGATGGAGTCCCACAATCATCCAAGTTATCTCAGTCCGTACTCGGGGGCGGCGACCGGTGTCGGAGGGATTATCCGGGATGTGATTTCGATGGGGGCACAGCCTGTCGGAATTCAGGCTCCCTGGTACTTCGGGAATCTTGCGGAGGAGAAGACAAAATGGCTGATTCGCAATGCTACTGCGGGGGCGGCGGATTACAGCAACACGATCAATGTGCCGGCGCTTTCCGGGTACCAGATGTTTGATGAGAGTTTTGCCGGCAATCCCCTGATTAATGTGGTCTGTTTCGGGATGATGAAGCCGAACAGGTTCATGTTCGGGAAGGCGTTCAAGCCGGGATGGAAGCTGATCCTGTTTGGTGCAAAGACGGGACGTGATGGTCTCGGCGGTGCGGCGTTTGCGTCCGGCGATATCGCGAGGGATGCAGATGATGCAGGTGCGGTAAATACGTGCGTGGAGGGACATCCGGAGATTGAGGCAGGTCTGATTGCGGCAACACTGGAGATGTTTGAGAGGAAGACGATTCTTGCGTGCCGCGATCTGGGAGCGGCGGGTCTTGGCGGGGCGTCGTCAGAGATGTGCGTTGATGTGGGGGCGAGGATTTTTGCGGATGCGGTGCCGCTCCGTGATACGGAGATGAGTGTTACGGAGATTCTGCTGTCGGAGTCGCAGGAGCGGATGCTGGCGGAGATTCACCCCGATAAGGTTGCAGAGGCGGAGGAGATCTGTGCGAGAAACGGGCTTTCGTGTGCGGTGGTCGGTGAGACGACGGGCAGTGACCGGTATGTGGTTGAGTTCGGTGGAGAGGTGGTCTGCGATCTGCCGATCAGGCTGCTGGCCGGAGGTGCGCCGGAGAAGGAGTTCCCGGTAAAGCCGTACGCGGCGGAGAGGCCGTTCGTCCGCCCGGAGGGGTCGCTGCGGGAGCTTGCGCTTGCGGTTCTGTCGTATCCGGATCTTGCGGACAACAGTATGCATGCCGCACAGTTTAATTCGCAGGCGCAGGGGAGAACATACGCGATGGCGCCGTTTTATTCAGTGCTTGAGGTGGGAGGGCAGAGGGCTGTCGCTTGCCTGCGGATGCAATGCCCGGCACACGTATCTGAGTCCATATGCGGGTGCGGCGAATACGGTACTGGAACTTGCGTCCCATATTGTGTCGGTCGGGGGTATGCCGTTCTGTGCTCTGGATAATCTGAACTTCGGGTCGCCGGAGAATCCGGAAGTTATGTGGCAGATTTCGGAGACGGTGAAGGGTATGGGCGATATGTGCCGTGCGCTGCATATTCCGATCGTGGGCGGGAATGTGTCGCTGTATAATGAGTCGGAGGCGTGCGGTACGTGTGTGAAGCCGACGCCGGCGGTTGCGATGTTCGGGAAGGGGGATCTGATCGGCTGGGAGTGGCCGGATGTGGGGGACAGTATTGCAATTGTGGGAGAGACGAAGCCGGAGCTTGGCGG
>DALTYF010000024.1 GCA_029986195.1 Methanocorpusculum sp.
TGTGTACATGATCGCAATCACCTCCCTTATCAGCGGATTTACCGACCTGGCACTTGCCATCTCCGACAAATGCGGAGTGGCAAACCGTGCCCTCGTCGCAATATCCGGTATTCTCGGGGTCATTCTTGGTATCCTGTTCATCATTTCTCTCCGTTCATCGGAGCATACGTCATTGTTCAGGTAACCGGAATCTTCCTGCTTGCATTCGGTATCCTCGCAATCGCAGAAGGATTCATGGTGAAAAAGGCTGTTCAGGCAGCGTAACCCGGAAGGGAACATCCCACTTTTTTTCTGGGATTCACATCCCAAACCTTTTATCGGTCATTGTCCCATGAAAGACGTAGGAACACGTTATGGCCGACACAACACGGAAACTTGCAGACATTGCCGAGATTCTCGGGATTCCTGAGAGCGAGTGCAGGCTGATCGCAGACGAGTATGAAGCGCTTCTCTCCTGCAGAAAGATCGGCAAAGTCCGGGTGTACGACGAAAACATGGTTGACCGGTTCAGGAAGATCGCGGATCTCCGTGCACAGGGCCTTCCGCAGGAAGTGATCACGGCAGCAATCAGGGGCGGCAAGACCCTGGAAGAACGGGCACTGGAGGACATGAAGCGGATGGGGATTCAGACGCCCAAAGAACCGCAGATGCAGGCGCCAAAACCGGCCCCTCGTACTGAGACCGAGGAGGAACTTATCCTTGCCGTGCGGTCCGCGGAGACCGCGGTCCAGACGATGGATCACCGGATGGCCGCCATGCGGGAGAAGATTGCAGACGACAACGCGGCGGTGCTGGATGCCATTGCCGAGGTTGCAAAAGAAGTTGCAGCCCTGCGCGGCGAGGTACACACGCTGTGGGATCAGATCGCATCCCTGGAACAGTACTTCCGCGATCAGGATGCACAAAAGAAGCCTGGATTCTGGAAACGGTAAGGTCCGGTTACGGGCACTTCTCCCAGCAGATCCGGATGCCCGCAGAAAACACCTTCATCAGCATATCCGCTTTTTTTGCAGCTGTCCGCCGCTCCTGCGATCCTCTGCCGGACCCGGTACAGGAGATGACAAGGGTCCCTGCCGAAAGTTTCGCATGAACCGACCGGACAACACTGCAGTGGGAACGGTCCAGCCCGTCGGCGATCCGGATAATGCCTGCAAGCAGATGTACCGTTCTGCGGTCCTGTTTGGAAAGGCCGCAGTAAAGCGGGTGACGCCGTTTGGGCAGCGGTCCCCGGTGGTACCGGACAGCGAGCGCGACAAGAATCCGTTCGTGTAACGAAAACGGCAGGGTCCGGTCCCCGGCGATGAATGCCATACCGGTTTTGTGATGGGAAACATCCGAGACGCTCCAGCCGATGTCATGCAGAAGTGCGGCCGCCGCAAGCAGCCGTCGCGTCTGCCTGCCGCAGCCGTGTACAGGAGAAAGATCGTCGTAGATTGCAAGCGACAGACGGCAGACCTGCCCGGCATGACGGAAATCCTCAGTGAGGAGGGAGGCCGCCTTTTGCACGATCTGCAGATCCTGGTTTTTCAGACTACCACCAGACCTTTCGCATTGCAATGAACAGCTGTTGAGCACCAAGGCCGGAGTCGGGATGCCGGGGAGGGAGATACCGTCCGTCCCGGTTCCAGGGCATAGCCTTTGGCTGTATCCTGAAGGAACGCCGGCAGGATTCTGTTGATGATGGTGTTTTTGACCTTGCGGTCAAGAACCGGACAGATAATCTCAACCCGCCGCTTAAGGTTGCGCGACATCATGTCCGGGCTGCCGATGAACACCTGTTCGTCCCCGTCGTTTCTAAAGTAGAATACTCTGCTGTGTTCCAGGAATCTGCCGACGATGGAGATGACCCGGATGTTGTCGGAGAGGTTCGGGACGCCGGGCCGGAGCATGCAGATACCACGGACGATCAGATCGATCCTGACACCAGCGCTGGATGCCTTATACAATGCATTGATGATTGGCCGGTGGGTCAGGGAGTTGATCTTCAGAACGATGTGCCCGTTTCCGGAACGCTTCTGGTGATCGATCTCGCGCCGGATGAGGTGCATCAGGGAATCCTCCATGAAATCCGGGCTTATCAGCAGATGTTTATATTCCGGGTGTTCCTCTTTTCCGGCAAGATAGGCAAACAGCACGGCAACATCGCGGCAGATACCGCGGAGTCTGCAGTAAACAGCGAGATGTCGGAGTAAATCCTTGCGGTTTTTGCGTTGTAGTTGCCGGTTGAGATGGTGGCATACCGGACGGTCTTGTCGCCTTCCCTGCGGGTGACCAGACAGCATTTCGCATGCACCTTCAGGCCCGGCACGCCGTGAATCACGGTAACACCGTTTTCACTGAGTTTTGTCGCCCACTGGAAGTTGGCCTCCTCGTCAAAGCTTGCCTTCAGTTCAATGACGGCGGTGACATCCTTGCCGTTTTTGGCAGCCGCAATCAGGGCGGTGACAACCGGTGACTCAGGGCCGAGACGGTACAGCGTCATCTGAATCGTCTGTACGGCGGGATCCTCTGCTGCGGCGTTCAGGAAGCTGACCAGTCCGTCAAAGTTGTCGTAGGGGGTAAACAGCATGATGTCCCGGCCCGCCAGCCGTTCAAAGATCCGGTCCTCTTCGGAAAGTCCTGCCGGAATCTCCGGGGTATAGGGGGCAAACTTCAGTTCGGGACGGGAGACCGGGAATCTCTTCAGATCGGCAAGACCGAGGGGGGACGGCACGTCATAGACCAGCTCCGGAATCAGGGAAAGCGCGTTTACCAGATGACTGGTGTATCCGTACGGCAGCCACTGTTCCGTTTCAAGACGCGAAGGAAGTTTTTTTGCAAGTGTTTCGGGAGCTGCCCGGATGGCTGAGATCAGATCGTCGGCATCGTCTCCTTTCAGGTCCAGATCCGAGTCACGGGTAAGACGCACCGGTACAACTGCGCGGACGTTTTCGTCGGGGAGGAGGAGATCGGCGTTTTTCCGCAGCTGTTCTTCACGGAAAATATATTCTGCCTTTCGTTTGCCGACGCGGACAAATCTTCCGTAGGTATCCAGAATGTCCTGAACGGGGAGGACCGCATAGCCGCGATCCGACTTGGCAAGCAGTCCCATGCCTTTGAGGAACTCATCGTGCCCGATGTCCTCAAACCGATCACCGCGGATGACCGGGACCGGGTTTTCTGCGAGAATTTCTTCCAGTTCTTTTCGGAGTGTCCGTTTCTCCGACTCGCTGCATTTGGTATATTTGGTGAAGACGATGCCGGATTTTTCCAGTTCCGGCTTGAGTTCCTTTGCCCAGACCCAGGACATGTTGCGCATCAGAAAAATGGTCCGGTCGTAGATCATCTCCAGCTGCGTGCGGCTGCCGACCACCTCTTCGTACTCATCGCTGGATCTGGTTGCTCCTTCCTGATAGGCGGGTACCCGCACCATGAAGAATTCGTCCAGGTTATCTGCGACAATGCCGAGGAATGAAACCCGTTCCAGCAGCGGGTTGCGGGGATTTCTTGCCTCGACCAGGATGCGTTCATTGAATTTCAGCCAGGAAAGTTCCCGGTTGAAGTATCTGCCGCAGTCTTCACACAAGGGTTTTACTGTGTCGGAGACCTTTTTTTCCTTTTTGGATTTTTTATCCGTCTTGTGTTTTTTGCCCATGGAGATGTCCCGGCCTGAAATGAAAATGTATGGTTCGCGGAGATACTTAGTTATTTAGTTCGGCACAGATCAGTATAGCATACATGGATTCAACAGCTCTGACTGCTGCGGCACTTGACCGGCTGAGAAATATCCGGCTGTATGCGGAGACGTACGGCTGTACGTATAATTTTGGGGATACGGAGAAGGTCATTGAGATCGCCAGGTCCCAGGGCTGTACTATTACGGATACCGCGGAGGATGCGGATGCGGTTTTGATCAATACCTGTATTGTGGTTGCCAGAACCGAGGAGCATATGTATGAACGGATGCGCCTGTTTGCCGGGAAGATTCTGATTGTGACGGGATGTCTGCCGGGCATGTCGGCGGACCGCGTACTGTCGGTGCATCCTGATGCATATATTATTGATCCGGATCTGATTCACTCCTGTTACCGCGAGATCGGGACGGTACGGACAGGGGACCATGCGGTACTGCAGATTGCAAAGGGATGCAACGGCCACTGTACCTACTGTATTACCCGGCTTGCCCGGGGGAAGCTGGTGAGTTTTCCGCTTGAGGATATTGTGGAACAGGCGCGGGAGTTTGTGAAGGCGGGAGCTGCGGAGATTCAGGTAACTGCACAGGATGTCAGTTCCTGGGGGATGGACCGCGCTGACGGTCTGCGGCTGCCGGATCTGCTGCGGGCGCTGACGAAGATTCCAGGCGAGTTCCATATCCGTATCGGTATGGCAAATCCGGATACGCTACTGCCGATTCTGGATGATTTTCTGGATGCGGTTGCGGATCCGAAGATCTTTTTGTTTTTGCATGTGCCGGTGCAGTCAGGTTCGGATGCGGTGCTGAAGGCGATGGGGCGGAGATATACGGCGGCACAGTATGAGGAGATCTGCCGCCGCTCCCGCGAACGGTATCCCGATATCCGCATCTCAACGGACTATATTGCAGGGTTTTCCGGGGAGATGGCAGAGGACGGCGAGGCATCGGTTGCACAGATTCTTGCCACACGGCCCGGAAAGGTGAACATCACCCGGTTTTCGGTGCGGCCGGGAACTCCTGCGGCAAAGATGAAGAATCTTCCCGAACCGGTGAAGAAGGAACGGTCGCGTGCCCTGACGAATGCGGCGAACGCGGTGTATGATGCAAATAATGAGGCCTGGATTGGAAAAACGGTTGATGCGGTGGTGACCGAGGTGGTACGTGCGGGCAGTGTTACGGCACGCGACAGGACGTATCAGAATATTGTGATTCTCGCGGAGATTCCCCTTGGTACCCGGGTGCAGGTGACCATCACCGGTCACCGCCGGCATTATCTTGTGGGCATGGTGGCATTGGAGTAGTGCATCTCTTCCATTTCGTCAAGGTAGGGAAGAAGTGCTTTGAGGTAGGTGCGGGGGCCGACTGCGGTCTGTATCTCGCCGGTCTCCAGGATTTCTGCGTTCAGGGGTTCTGCGGCAAACATTTCCTCCACGCGTGCGTCTGCGCCGGCTATCTGGCGCATCTGTTTCTGCATGGTTTTGAACCATTCTTCTATTTCCATTACCGGCCGGAAGTCGGGATCGACCAGTCGATACTTTGCAAGGTCTGCGGCAAGGTCTGAGGTCCGTGCGATCTCCTCGTCCATATACAGATAGACATTGATGTGTTCGGTCCGGCGCAGGTCGCGAAGTACAAAGACATCGATGCGTTCGCCGGTTTTGGGAAGCTCGGTCATGGTGATGTACTTGTCCTCGTGCAAATGACTTTATTGTTACGGGTCGATGATTTCCCTATGCGAATAAAATTTAATGATATTGATGAAGGAAGCGATACCGGAGCGGGTGTTGACGGACGCAAAGCAAAAAGCGAGTCCGCCAAGATTGCGGGGTCTGAGGATCAGAAGAAAAAGAAGGGCTTTGCAAGCCATGTAACGGTGATTGAGGGTGACGGTCTTCCCGGCGAGGCAGACCGGACGTAATGCAGTACAATATCAGCTGGATCGTTTACGATAATCTCTTTTTTTCCGGCATACGTATCTACGATGCCGCGCACCGTTACGTTGTCGCCCCGCAGAAGTTCAAGACCGCTGCCGCCGTCCGGTATGAATACAGTTGTGCCGGAGATATTGAGAATCAGGTGCCCGCCGGTCCTGGTAAAGGTGATGTCTTCCACGGTGCCAGTAAGGGTGACGAGTGAGCCGTCGGCACGATCGGGTGCATAGGGGACTGCTCTGCCATCGGGGAAAAGGAGGACAATCCCGAAATGGAAGAGGGCAAGGACTGCGATGACGCCGGTAAGAATGAGTACGGCATGCCGTTCGGGCGGGGTCAGCATGGTTGTGTTGAATGTATGGGTTGCGACCTACTTGTAGATTGCCCTTTTTGGTATGGCAGATACCTATATATGCTCAGAGGTCGATTGTTCGTTATGACTAAAACAGAACTCCCCAAGTCATCGGTCAAAGTACTGTCAGTACTGGACCTGTACAACTCTCTGACCCACAAGGAAATTGCCCAGTTAACAGGGTTATCTCCGAGAACTATCCGCTATGCGCTGAAAAAGCTGAAGGAACACGATATGCTCGTGGAAAAGTTCAATTTCCGTGATGCGAGACAGATTCTGTACTCGCTGAAAGTGCCTTCGGCTCCGACACAGGCCGCTGCATAAGCAGGGAATCAGGCTAAAAATCCTGGAAAAACCTCTTTTTTTCTTTTACTCAAAATATCCTGTAATCTCCCGTTATTTTTCTCCAATCGCCGGATAGGAGGTAAATCGAGTTTATTGTAAAAAATAGTCTATATTTTGCCGCAGATATATTTAGTTCGTAAATATACGAACTATATTGGAAATCTATAAATACTTTCAAAACAATTGTTTTATATGCAAAGAACAGAAATGCCCCAATCGTGTATCACGATTCTCCGTCTTCTGGAGAGCACCGGTTCGCAGACACACAAGGATATCGTTGCGGGCACCGGACTTGCTCCGCGTACCGTTCGATATGCACTCATGCGTCTGAAGGAGAATGGTCTCGTGATCGAGAAGTTCAACTTCCGCGATGCCCGGCAGGCAATCTACCAGCCAAAGCTTGCTGTTTCTACGAATCAGGCGTCTGCATAACCAATTCCTGAAAAGAACCGTGAATATCCAATTAATTCAATTTTATTTTATCTCCGCCGCTTCAGTTGCCAAATGACAAGGAGTATCAGGAGAATTACGGCAACCAGAACGTGGCGCAAATCAATCTGTTTCGTGGTTCCGATTTCCCATTTACCGGAATATCCATCCCAGTCATATTGGTATATTTCTGAAAAATATTCTGCAGATTTTTCACTTTTAATGATAATTCCCGCTTCCCGATTATTATTTGGGGAATTATAATTCCAATTTATTGAACTTACCAGTACGTATTTCATATCCACTATCACTCCTTTGTTATGCAGCTTGGTTATATATTCGTCCGGGAGTTTCAGCCGTGCTGAGGCCGATATATTGTCTTTTTTGGACATCCTGTTGATATTTGCGACTATTTCGTCGTTGTCCGTATCACCGTCGGTGTTGTAGTACATCCCGTCCAGCATGACGCGGACAGGGATGCCGCGACCCCCTGCTTCAAGCACAAAATCCAGCCATATATTGTGCGCGCCTCCGGGGTAGGGGGAGATGTAGGCCTGCTGGAGGTCAATTTTTTCCCCAGCGTTTTGTATCAGATGAGGAATGAGGACACTGGTGTCCGGCGAGATGACCGGGGTGACTTCGGCATTGTAGATGGTGTGTGCAGGGAACCGGACGGTGATGTCTTCATCTTTCCAGGTGTCCGGGAGAGGTTCTGTTCCCGGGATATAGGGATGAATGTCATATCCTGCAAGGTCTGCGGCAAAGACGTCGCGGAAGTATCCGGCAACACCGGAACTGTGTACTGCGGCACCACAGCCCCGGTTACCGCGTGTTCCCGGAAGCGGGATGCCGGTCGGTTTGAAGTTTTCCGAGAGGATGAGGGTGGTGTCTTCGTCGGCTACCAGATACTTTGTATGCAGGTACCGGTAACGTGCGGGCAGTTCGTCTGTGCTTTCTATGGTATAGACTGCGACTCCGGCATCCGTGAGGTAGTTCAGTACGCCTTTTTCTTCGGAGCTCATGCCGCCCACCGGCCCCCCTTCAACAAGGAGAGTTACTGCGACACCGCGTGCCGCGACGTCGGCAATCGATTCTGCGAGTTCCGGGTGGGTGAACTCGTACATGGAGATGCAGAGACTAAAACGCGTACTGTCGATGACGGAGTCAACTACTTCAAATGAGGAGTCGGGTGAGACGAAGAGCGTAACGGATTCTGCGGTGAATGTTTCGGGGGAGAAGCGGCTCTGCCCGATTTTGTAAATCCGTTCGTCCCAGATACCGTCAGTACAGATGTGGATCCGTCCGTTTCCGGGAGCGAAGCCTTCCGGCCAGGAGAAGGACTGTACCGGGGAGTCATGATACAGAAGGGTGATGTCGTCTTTGGTGTTTGCCATCTGAAACCGGCCGGTGAAGAGTGCATCGGGTACGGAAGGGTGTGTGCTGTATATTTCATAGTCCGGATAGGTGCCGTGAATGGTGTGATAGGCGGTTCCTTCGCGGGCGATGACGATGCTGCCCGGAGAGGCGAATCTAGGCGGGAACCGGACTGATCCTTCGCCGTCGGTTATTACCCAGCCGTCCAGACTGCCGGTTCCCGACAGAACGAAGTACTCATCCCCGTCTCCTTTTGCGTATCCGTCGGGACAGATCTCGGTTATGAGGAACCCTGCGGATACGGGGGCGGCGGTTATGCAGAGGGCGATACACACAAGCATCCAGACTCTCGTACTGGTTTTTGTGTTATGAGACAGATTAATAGTATTGCAGATTTATGAGCAGAGGAGTTGTTGTGAAGGTAGGGGGCAGTCTGATGGATGCTGCGGGTTCGGTGATGCAGGTTCTTGCCGCATCTCCGGTGCCGGTACTGATTGTGCCGGGCGGGGGAGTCTTTGCCAATGATGTCCGGGGTCTTGGTGTTGACGGAACTGCGGCGCACTGGATGGCGGTGGCTGCGATGGATCAGTACGGGTGGTTTTTGTCAACGTTCGGGGTTTTGGCGGAGGATGTGTGTTCGATGCCGGAAGCGGGTGCGCAGATTTTTCTTCCGTACCGGGTTCTGCGGGAGGCGGATCCTCTGCCGCATTCATGGGGTGTGACATCGGATGCGATCTCG
>DALTYF010000249.1 GCA_029986195.1 Methanocorpusculum sp.
GATACGGATAGTCTTCTTATCAAAATACCGCAGACCGGGCGCCGTCTTCCGCGTCCCCGCACCCCGCACATGATCATTCACCCGTGATGCAAACTCCTGCGCAGCGGCGGTAGCCGTTGCAATCCCGCTCATCCGCCCCAGAAGATTGAGCGCAGTCCGCTCCACCGAAAGAATCGCATGAACCGGACCGCCGAGCGCCAGAATCTTCGTTCCGGCGGAAACATGTTCACCATCCTCCGCCTCCGCCATCACCGAAACACCGAAGTGCTCAAACAGCCAGACACACTCCTCAACACCCGCAAGAACCATCTCCTCCCGCGCCTCAATCCGGGCGGAAACAACCTTATCGGGAATCAGGGCAAGCGTCGTAATATCACCGGCGGGAACATCCTCCGCAAAAAAAGAAAGCAGCTGATCGGTAGGCAGCATTACTTCGATGCCTCAATCATCTTCTCAATCGCCGTCCTGGCCTTTGCTGCGATGTGATCCGCAACCTGTACCGGATACACCCCGTCACGGAGCGTCACATACAGATCCGACAGCTCAATCAGCTTCATATTCGGACAGACCGCCGTATCCATCACATGGAACACCGTATCCGGATACCGCTTCCGCAGCGGATGGGCAATTCCCTTCTCCGTCAGAATCACCCATTCATCCGCACTCCCGCAGTTCCGCACCATGTACCCGGTCGACCCAACCAGATCGCACGCCTGCTGCACCTCCGCACTGCACTCCGGATGGCAGATGATCGTCGCGTTTGGATACTCGCGGCGGGCAGTCTCCACATCGCGGACCGTAAAGTTGTGATGCGTCGGGCACCCGCCGTCTGCCGGAACCGGAATGATCTCCTTATCCGGCAGCTGACGCTGCACCCATCCGGCAAGATTCGCATCCGGGCCGAAGAGAATCCTCTTCTCCGGCAGCGACGCCGCAACCGCGGCAGCGTTTGCCGAGGTACACGTAATATCACACTCCGCCTTCGTCGCCGCGTTCGAGTTCACGTACACCACAAAGGGCGAACCAGGGTTGGCCGCCTTTGCCTGCCGCACAATCTCAGGCGTCAGCTGATCCGCAAGCGGACATCCCGCCTCCGGACGCGGAATGAGAACCGTCTTTTCGGGCGAGAGAATCTTTGCCGTCTCCGCCATGAAGTACACACCGCAGAGAACAAGCGTGGACTCCTTTGCCTCCTTCGCAAGCCGGGCAAGCTCCAGCGAGTCGCCGCAGATATCGGCAACATCCTGAATCTCCGGCGGCTGATAATTGTGGGCAAGGATCACCGCGTTCTTTTCCGCGGCAAGTTTTTTGATCTGCTGCTCGTAGTTCATGCACCAATCACCAGCGGGTTGTCAAGATTTTTCAGAAGGGTAAGAATCGACAGAGCCGCAAGATAGCTGGTTGCCGGATTGTCGGGCGAAGGGAGGTTTCTGATTCTGATATACGCCTCGCCGAACTCCCCCTCGAAGAATATCTCATGCATATTGCGATCCTCCTCCGGATCCATCCACAGCTCCACATCCACATCGCGGCCGCAGGCAATCGACAGCGACTCGGCAACGTTCGTGTTCTTCGGATACTGGCGGACACAATCGTGTGCCTTTCCGACAAACAGCTGCGTCCGCTCGGTTGCCTCGCGGGAAAGCGACTTCGGGTTCTTGGTCGTGCGCAGAACGAACTTGTCGATGCGGCTGATCTGGCCGATACGGATATTGTCAAGTCCCATGACGGCACCGGACGGAATATGGATCTTCCGTTTCAGGTCACGGGCGGTCTCCACGAGATGGGCCCGGAACTCCTTATCCGCAAGTGCCCCGACACTCATGATAACAATATCCTTACCCGACTCCAGCACCTCCTGCGCATGTTCGGTGGCAGCAACAACAGACGCTGCCTCAACAATAATATCGGTTGGTTCGGCGAGGAACGCGGTAAAGTCCGAGAACGGTTTTGCCTCGAACTCGCGGGCAAACTCCTCCACACGCGCCGGAACTACATCATACACAGCCGTTATTTTGAAGTTTTCCTGACCTGCAG
>DALTYF010000250.1 GCA_029986195.1 Methanocorpusculum sp.
CCAAAGTCTCCAGCAACCACATGCCATCCCTTGATCCCGAATCTATCAGAAACGACTTTCCGATCCTTGCAAAACTTATCTACCTCGACAATGCCGCAACTTCCCTCTCACCGCGTCAGGTAGTTGAGGCGCAGGTAACTGCCGAGTACCATTACCGCGCCAATGTCGGCCGCGGTATTCACCGCCTGTCCCGGATGGCAACCCATCAGTATCAGGATGCACGTGAAACCGTCAGGCAGTTCCTCGGCGGCGGGCAGGGAACTCTTGTCTTCACCAAAAATACTACGGAGGCAACAAATATTGTTGCCCAGGGACTGAACTGGAAAAAGACCGATCGCATCACCACGGTTCTTCAGGACCATCACTCCAACCTCCTTCCCTGGTACCGGCTCAAAAACGAGGGGAAGGTTGCAGGTATTGATACGGTTCCGCTCAACGACGGAGTGATCGAGTCATCGGACATTGAAGCATGCATCATGCCTGAGACACGGCTCGTTGCCGTAGGTCATGCATCAAATGTGTTTGGAACGATTACACCGGTAAAAGCCATTGCCGAGGTCTGCCGGGACCATGACGTTGCCCTCCTGATCGATGGGGCTCAGACCGCGCCGCATCTGCACATCGATCTTGAGGAGATAAGATGTGATTTCTTCTGTTTCTCCGGTCACAAGATGCTCGGACCTATGGGTACGGGGGGGCTTTGGATCTCTGATGCGGTCTCCAAAGAAAATATTCCCCGTCCGCTCTTTGCCGGCGGCGGGATGGTGGCTTCTGTGGAAGGTACGGCGTTTACCCCGGTGACCGGGCCGGGACGCTACGAGGCAGGAACACCGAATGTTATCGGTGCAGTTGGTCTGGCTGCAGCAGTCCGGTATCTGTCCCGTCTTGGTATGGAGAATGTGGGCCGCCACAGTGCGGCACTTGCCCGCCGGATGCTGTCCGGCCTGTCGGAGATCCCGGGTGTCCGGGTGTATACCCCGGCTGATGCCCCGCTCATCGGCACAGTCTCTTTCACCGTGGACGGTGTCCACCCCCACGAAGTTGCGTACTTCCTCGATGAGGCCGCAGGCATCATGGTCCGTTCCGGTGAACATGAAAGTTGCCCTGAAAAAAGAAAAAGGTACTTTCAGTTTTCTCGGGACATCGACACAGGTAAAAACAGTGGAAGGGGCATTCCCGAAATCAGGGTATGCAGTTGATGTGGCCAGTCAGAAAGAGAAAGATACCTATCTCATTACATTAACCCCTTCCCTCCCAAAACGAGAATGATAACATACTGAACAATATTGATATAGCACAGGTAAAGCAGTACGAAGCTGAAATAAAGGCTGACGACAATGAAGCACTGTTCACGACCAAGATGACCGGAACCTGGCAGTTCGACGAGAACGGCCCGCAGTTTACGGCAGACGCAAAGACCGATGCAGGACCGGTTACCTTCGCGTTAGCCCATCCGAACTTCGAGAAACTCGGCAACTATCCGTCACCGATGGCATACGGCCTGTTCTGGATCTGCGGATGTGCTTCGGCTACGTTCATGACAGCCGCCGCAAAAAGAGGAATCAAGATCGATGCCCTGCACACCGACATCGAAGCAGACCTCGATTATCATGCACAGTTCCAGCTCGGAACACAGCCTCTGGTTGGCGCATACAGAGTTACCTTCAATGTAACAAGTGCACAGGCAACCGACGAAGAGATCGAAAGCCTGAAACAGGCGGCTTATAACGGGTGCATGGCACTGTTTACCGTGAGAACCGCAATCCCGTTAACCGTTTCTGCAAAGAGAGCATGATGCTCCCTTCCTATTTTTCAATTCCGGACACTCTTGACTGCGCTCAATTAAAAACGCAGGCGGAAGAGCTTTTCACCAGCGGACAGTTTTATTGTTCGGAGATTGTGGTAAAAATGATCAGGGATATCTTCTGCCCGTCCGTTTCAGATGAGATTATCGCAGCCGCATCAGGTTTTCCTGTCGGTATGGGCGGCGGAGGATGCACGTGCGGGGCTGTAGCAGGAGGGGTGATGG
>DALTYF010000025.1 GCA_029986195.1 Methanocorpusculum sp.
AAGTATTTTGGACACTCAAGGTAATACTGAACCGCAACAAGCATCGTCTTCCACGCCGGAGACTGAATGAAATATTTTGTCAAAGCAAATCCCCCATTCATTGGATATTCTTGCCCAAATGGCCCATATATAAATAAATGGGCGATCTTCCGAATTTTCAGTTTATAATCTTGTTTTTCGCTCATGATAACATGTAATTAATAAATATATGATTATATCTGATGAAATGACAGATACATTCGGCGTATGATCTGGAAAATTAGCCTGATTTGTACAGTGCTACTGCTCGCGCTTTGCACTGTTACGGCAGGAGCTGTTGATCTTCCCAAAACGGAGATAAAATATATCACAGTTTCGTTAGATGAATATAGTACACTTAAAGCTGCACCCGTTACCGGAACGATCCGGCAGGGTGAGACATGTGTGTATACCTACCAAGTCCCGTCAGGAAAAAGTAAACTCGAAGTCCATTTAGAGTGGACAGCAGGTACCGCAAATGATCTAAGTCTGAGAATATGCGATCCCGAACAACAAACACTTGGACCGTATAATGATCAGTTTGACGGAAGATCAGATCATAATATTCGTGTAGGAGTATCAAAGAATCCTCTTCCTACCGGACAATGGAGAGTAGAAATCTATGGCAGTCTGGCAAACGGAGATGAAACATTTACCGGAACCTTAAATGCAATCTAAAACGTGTACCTGGAATAAAACGGGGCAACTAGTCCTATTTATCATTATATTTCTTTTTGGGGTTGGAACAGTAAGCGCAGTTCCTCTTCCGGGACATTATTCTGATGGAGAGTATGAGGTCGTTCCCTTAGATTATGATGTAGTCCCCATTTACGATGGAACCGAATTAAAAGAAATTTCCGGATGGAACAATCTGATCTATTGGAAACATCGCTTATTCGCAGAGATAAACACACTCGCAGAAATAACATCTCAAAGTGATTTTGTCGGAACTATTATTCTCCCCATTCTGGGATCCGTCCTTGGTCTCTGTTTCTTCATCATCCTCAGCCGGAGAAACTCTCCGGAAAAAGACCCAACATCAACAACCGCAAAAATTCTCCAGTACCTCAAAGAACACCCCGGAAGCCGCCAGCAGCAGATTGCTACCGGCATTCAGAAATCACGCGGATCGGTGGCATACCAGCTTTACCGGCTGATGAACGAGAGTAAGGTGGGTACCATAGACGTACAGAACGGCACCGGTTACTACCTCAAACTGGATGAACTCTCCCCACCCGCAATCCTGATGTGCGCCGCACTGGAAAACCCGCACATGCGGGAAATTCTTGAACTGCTGTACCAGCATCCGCATCTCACCCGCCACCAGATCGCACAGCATCTGGGAAAATCGCCCGACACCATCTACTGGCACCTCACCAATCTGGACAGCAGTCTCCTTACCGTACAAAAAAAGAGGGGCGGGCACCTGTACTCACTCTCTCCGGAAGCCGGACGGATCTATACCGAACTGACGCATCACCGGATTCCCTGACAGGACAATGCTCTGGAAATCCAAAAAAAAAGATTGTTCATTTTTGCAAATCCGTCACCGGATTTTTAAAAAATTATTCCAGATCGATTCTGAGACCCCCGAAAACGCCCGCGGCAAGATTGTAAATGAATGCCGAGATTGCACCGGAGATGAAACCAACGATCATACCGACAACAGCAACCAGAATAACTCCGAGAACAATACCAAGGACCCCTCCCGCAACCATTGCAGCAGTCGGCGGTGCAGTGTACATCCCGACACCAACAGCCGCAACAATACCGGAGATGATTCCCGCAATCAGCGTGAGAACCAGACTGATCGCCGCACAGAGTTTTGCGGCAGACCATACGTCAACGTGTTTGACCTCTTTTGTTTCCATGCAGAAGAGTAGTCACTGATCGGTAATAGAGGTTTCCCGGAAAAAAGAAAAGAAAAATCAGTTCCGGCAGCCGAACAGCTCCCAGGATCTCTCCAGAGCATCAAGGGCGGGGAGTTTTTTGCCGGTCAGGAACTCAATGCACGCACCGCCGCCGGTAGACAGATGCGAGTACATCGGCTCAAGGCCGAGCTGCTCAATGACCGCCGCCGTGTGACCGCCGCCGCAGACGGAAAACTCCGCCTTGGCTGCCGCATGCAGAAGCTCGTAGGTACCGGTCGCAAAGTCCCGCTCCTCAAACATTCCGGCCGGACCGTTGAAGACAATCGTTCCCGACTCGCGAAGAAGTTTACAAAAGACCTCAATGGACTCACCGCCCATATCAAGAATCGGACAGTCGGCAGGCGTTGCAGCAACAGCATACTCGCGGCGCTCATCATTCTGTTTAACCGCCACGTACTCGGGCAGGATCACCTTATCCGGATACGCATCAAGAATCGCCCGTGCCTTGGCAACCTCACCCTCGTATCCAAGGGTCTTGATCAGATTCACAGACGGCGCACCGATATCAATCCCTTTTGCAAGATAGAAAACATTTGCCACAACCCCGATGACCGCAACCCGGTCTGCCGTACCATTCGCCAGAACATGACCCGCAACCGCAATGGAATCATCCACCTTCGTCCCGCCGAGAACAAACGTCACCGGCTTTGGTGCGGACGTAAACACGCGGGAAAGATTCCTGACCTCCTTTTCCATCAGAAGTCCGGCAACCGTGCGCATCGCAAACGGCAGACCGGTGATCGTCGGCTGCGAGCGGTGGGCGGTACCAAATGCATCGTTGACGAAAAGATCCGCCATGGACGCAAGTTTTCTGACCAGATGCGTATTCTTTGCATCCTCCGGCTTCATCGTGAGGTTTTCCTCGGCACTGAACCGGACATTCTCCAAAAGAAGCACATCGCCCGGATGCGACTTGCGCACCGCCTCCTTCGCACAGCGGCCGAAGATATCATCCACATACGTAACCGGCATCCCGAGCAGGCGTTCCAGCCGGTCGGCATGGGCCTCCAGCGTCGTGAAATCCTTCTTGCCCGGACGGCTCTGGTGGGCGAGGACAACGACCTTGGACTCTTCCAGCGCCTGAATCGTCGGAACATGCTCGCGGAACCGCTTATCATCAAGAATCGTATTCGTTGACGGATCAATCGGCGAGTTCAGATCAACACGGACCAGAACAGTCTTTCCGCGGGTTTCCACATCGGCAAGCGTACCAAATTTCATAGAGCCGGACACTCCTCTCTCACAATCATCATAGAACAGCGATCACTCGTAGTTACAACGTTTCGTTATGAGCGTATTAAACCCATCGAAGGAAAAATGTGCAGACCCGAGATGCCCCCGGCAGCTCATTTTTGCAAATAGGAGAACCGTAACACGGTTACCGGAAGAACCCGCAAAAAGAAAAAAAAGGACACAGAGGATGTGTCCCTGACCTCCGCCATTGTCAAGGGCGGCGGCATCATCTGCTTACAGCTGCATGAACTTTGCCGAAATGATACCGTCGCTTCCTGCGACCTCCTGCATCACATTTGCAGGAACAACATCATCCACGGCAAGAATCATCAGCGACTCGGAACCGACATCCACCTTCCCGACCTGCATGTTCGAGATGTTGATATTGTATTTACCGAGCAGAACACACACCGGCCCGACAACGCCCGGGCGGTTAATGTGGTCGGCAACAATCACGTTGCCCTTCGGCACAAGATCCATGGAGTAACCGTTGATGGAAGTAATGCGGGGGCCGACCCGGGTAATAATACCGGAGATCGTCTGCGTGCCCTTCGCGGTCTTAAACGTCAGCGTCACGAGCGATTTGTAGTCGCCCGCATCCGCAGACGTCTTCTCCACAACGGTCATGCCGCGCTGCTGCGCAATAAACTCCGCATTCACGAGATTTGCCGGCTCGTGCAGCGCCTTGTCCAGCAGACCCTTCAGACCCATACGGGTCGGGTACTTCAGGTTCTGCTTCATCTCGGCAACCTCGCCGAGATAGGCGAACTCAACCTCGGTGATCGCACCGTCTGCGAGCTGTGCCGCAAGGCTTCCCATCTTTTCGGTCAGAAGTGCGAACGGCTCAAGTTTCGGGCGAAGCTCCGGTGCAACCAGCGGCGCGTTCACCGCATTCTTGGCGGACCCGCCCTTCAGCACCTCGATGCACTGCTGGGCAACCGAGATTGCCACATTCTTCTGGGCCTCAACCGTGCTTGCACCAAGATGCGGGGTCACGATAACCTTGTCAAGGGAAAGAAGCGGTGAATCGGTCGGCGGCTCCTGCTCAAACACATCAAGTGCAGCGCCTGCAACCTTGCCGGAGGTGATTGCCTCATAGAGGGCTGCCTCATCAATGATACCGCCGCGGGCACAGTTGATTAAACGGACACCGTCCTTCATGGTCGCAATCGACTCCTTGTTGATCAGATGCGTCGTGGACGGAATCAGCGGCGTGTGCACCGTGATCACATCAGCCTTCGTAAACAGCTCGGCCACGCTCATCATCTCAACACCCATTGCAGCTCCGACCTCTGCCGGGATGAACGGATCGTAGGCGATGACCGTCATCTGCAGTGCCTGGGCACGCTTGGAAACCTCGCGGCCGATTCTGCCGAACCCGACCACACCAAGCACCTTGCCGTTCATCTCGTTGCCCATAAACTTGGAACGCTTCCACTCGCCTTTCTTCAGGGACGCGGTTGCCTGCGGAATGTTGCGTGCAAGCGCCATCATCATGGCGATGGTGTGTTCCGTTGCCGCGAGCGTGTTGCCTTCGGGAGCGTTGGAGACGATGATGCCTTTCTTCGTGGCCGCATCACAGTCAATGTTGTCCACACCGACACCGGCACGACCGATGTACTTCATCTTATCAGCCGCCTCGATGATGCGTGCGGTGACCTGCGTCCCGGACCGGACAATCAGTGCATCGTATCCACCGATGATTTTGACGAGTTCATCCTCGGACAGGTCTGCCTTTTCCTCAACATCACAAAATCCCTTTAAAATGTCGACTCCTTCTTTTGCGAGGGGGTCGCTCACAAGTACTTTGAAGCTCACGGATAATCCCGTATCTATTTGTTCTTACTCGGTAATAGTGTTGCCCAACCCGAAAGAACACGCAACATCCCTCTGCCATCCAACACAATATATTATTGTTGCCGGGGACCAATGTTATACCGAGTGTCTATGGACAAATCACCCAATATCCTATGGCTCAACGAAATCCGTAAAGATGATATTCCCTCCGTCGGAGGGAAAGGCGCCTCTCTTGGTGAAATGACCTCCATTGGTCTCCCTGTTCCGCAGGGTTTTGTCGTGACCGCCCGGGCTTTCCGCAGATTTTTACAGCTGACGAAACTGGAAGACTCCATCTTCGATATTCTGGAGAAACTTGACGTTGATGACAACGATGCCCTCAACGCCACCGCAGATAAGGTAAAGGCAATGGTAAGTTCGGCGGCAATGCCCGAGGCAATCAAAAAGGAGATTGTTGCATCCTACCAAAAGATGGGATCCGATACCGTTGTTGCCGTCCGGTCCAGTGCAACCGCAGAGGATCTGCCGGATGCATCCTTCGCCGGTCAGCAGGACACCTACCTGAATATCCTCGGCGAGGCCGATCTCTTACAGTCCGTGCAGGACTGCTGGGCTTCCCTCTATGGAGGACGCGCCATCTACTACCGTGCAAAGCAGGGTTTTGATGACCGCACCGTCAACATTGCGGTGGTTGTCCAGCAGTTGGTGTTCTCGGAAAAGGCCGGTGTGATGTTCTCCTCCCACCCGATCTCAGGAGCCGCAACCGTCATCATTGAGGGGTCATGGGGTCTGGGCGAGGCAATCGTGTCCGGTACCGTGTCGCCGGATAACTATGTCTATGATCGCAAGAACAAACGGATCACCACAAAGACCGTTGCCAACAAGTCCGTTGAGATTATTCCGGACGGCAACAAGGGAACAAAGACCGTTGCCGTGCCGGAAAACCGTCAGAATGTGCAGGTTCTCTCTGACGTCGAGGTTGCAAAACTCGCTGAGTTTGCGGTAATCTCCGAGGAGCACTACAAGGTTCCGCAGGATATGGAGTGGGGCATGGTGGGCGACACCATCTATATTCTCCAGTCCCGCCCGATCACCACGATTCAGAAGAGTTCCGTTGCTTCCGCTTCCGGAAAGACTGCCGGTTCTGCGGCAGACAGCGAGATTATTCTTCAGGGATACGGTGCGTCGCCCGGCGTTGCATCCGGTCCGGTTGTGATCGTTACCGATGCAAAGGACACCTCCCGTGTGAAGGAGGGCGACATCATGGTCTCGCCGATGACCAACCCGGACATGGTGCCTGCCATGCGCAAGGTTGTCGGCATCATCACCGACGAGGGCGGTATGACCTGCCACACAGCAATTGTGTCGCGTGAACTGGGAACGCCTGCGGTTGTCGGGACGAAGAAGGCAACCTCCCTCCTCAAAGAGGGACAGATCGTGACCATCGACGGTGAGAAGGGTCTGATCTACGACGGCAAACTGGAAACCACGGCACCTGCGGCAACCGCCGCAGCTGTGCCGGTCGCAGCCGCAGCACCCATCATCACCGCAACCTCGGTGAAGGTGAACGTGTCCATGCCCGAGGCAGCGGCACGCGCCGCTGCGACGGGCGCGGACGGTGTTGGTCTGCTCAGAATCGAGCACCTGATTATCGGTATGAACAAGACCCCGAGCTGGTACATTAAGAACGGCAAGGAGGAGGAGTTCATCACCGAGCTATACAATGGTATCAGGACGGTGCTTGATGCATTCCGCGGCAAACCAGTCTGGGTGCGCACGATCGATTCGCCGACCGATGAGTTCCTGAATATGGCCGGCGGCGAGGATGAACCGCACGAGCACAACCCGATGCTCGGATTCCGCGGTCTCCGCCGCGATCTCCGCCAGATGGCGCAGTTCAGGATGCAGGCAGAGTGTTTCCGGCGTCTGTGGGAGGCAGGATACGACAACCTCGGCATCATGTTCCCGCTGGTGCAGCACCCCCGCGAGTTCCTCGCGGCAAAGGAGGCGTTCCGTTCCTGGGGTATTGATGTGGAGAACCGTGTTCTTGGTATCATGGTCGAGATTCCGGCATCCGCTATCATTATTGATGAGTTCATCAAGGCAGGCATCAAGTTCTGTTCCTTTGGAACAAATGATCTGATCCAGTACACGCTTGCGGTTGACCGCAACAACGGTATGATCGGCGACATGTACGAGCCGGAACACCCGGCGGTTATGCGTCTGATTAAGCACTGTATTGAGCAGTGCCGCGAGGCAGGCGTTGAGTGTTCCATCTGCGGTCAGGCGGGTTCGGACCCGAAGTTTGTGAAGTGGCTCGTGAACCAGGGAATCTCCAGTGTTTCCTCAAACATTGATGCAATCCCGAAGATTCGCGAGACGGTTGCAAAGACCGAACGCCAGATTCTGCTGAATATGGCGTTTAAGAAAAACTAATTCAAAATCATTCAATTTTTTTGAGGGCTTGCCTTATGGAGGATAAAGGGTGCAGCAGGGAGGAGGTTCTCTCCTTCCTCGCCGGTTTACGGGCTGAGGATTTGCATCATGATCATATCCTCAGTTCCATGTGTACGATTCCGCATCCGATTGCGGTTGCGGTGCACGAGATGTTTAGCGCAACAAATCTGGGCGATCCGGGTTTGTATCCGGGGACGACGAAGGTTGAGGATCTGCTGATTCATTCCCTCGGGGAACTGATGCATCTGCCAAATGCGGGAGGTTACTCGACGTCGGGCGGTACGGAGTCGAATCTTCAGGCGATCCGGATTGCAAAGAAGCTGAAGCCGGAGGCGAAGAACCCGAATATTGTGGTTCCTGCATCCGCGCACTTTTCGTTTGACAAGACGTGTGATATGCTGGGGCTTGAGATGCGGATTGTGCCCTACGGTACGAACTATACGATGGATACGGAGAAGATAGCGGAGATGGTGGACAAAAACACCATTGCGGTTGCTGCGGTTGCGGGAACGACAGAGTACGGGATGATCGATGATGTTCCTGTGGTTGCCCGGATTGCCGGGGAGCATGACTGTTTCTGTCATGTGGATGCGGCGTTCGGCGGGTTTGTGATTCCATTCCTGGAGAATCCTCCGCTGTTTGATTTTGCGGTGCCGGGGGTTGATTCAATCTCACTGGATCCGCATAAGATGGGGCTTGCAACGATTCCGTGCGGATCTCTGCTGCTTCGTGATCCTGAGGTGTTCGGCTGCCTGAATGTGGATACGCCGTATCTGACGGTGAAGAAGCAGTGCACGCTGGCCGGGTGCGGATGTTGCGGGAGCGTATGCGGTGATAAAACATCTGGGCCGCGGGGGGTTCCGTGCACTTGTTGCGGGATGTATGGAGAATACCCGCAGGCTGGTTGCCGGGATGGAGGCATGCGGCTACCGCCGGGTGGTGGATCCGATCATGAATGTGGCGGCGTTTACCGGCGGGGATGCGCCTGCGGGCTGGACGGTGTCACATACGCGTGCGGGTCATCTGCGGTTTGTGATTATGCCGCATGTGACGCGTGATGTGATCGAGTGCTTCCTTGCCGATGTTGCGGCAATGCAGGCATAATCTTTTTTTGTGCGGAGACAGGGTGTGTTGCTCCTGAATTCGTTCATTGACTACAAATCATCATCATTAATCGAATGTCCCCCACGATTCGCACGGCAGAGCCGTGCTCACCGCTCCGCGGGTAGACACGAAACACACGGAAGAAAAAAAACATCACAGAATAGTTCGTGAACATCACGGAAATAATGCGTTGAATGGAAATTCTGTGATGTTCACGAACTGTTCCGTGA
>DALTYF010000251.1 GCA_029986195.1 Methanocorpusculum sp.
CGAGAAGATTTAGCAGGTATTTTTCCGGAAACTGTTGTCTGGTGAGTGGGTCGGAAGAGAAAAGAAACACGAATCGGCACGATTCGTGTTTCTTTTCTCTTCCGACCCACTCACTGCTTTCAAATACTTTCTGGGTATCACATAGTCAATAAACGAATTTAGGTGCCATGCCTCATCCGCCAAATGTTTATTCTCAGAGACGCAAACACATCTGTATGAAAATTCCGGTTGCCGCAGGTGTTCTTGCAGTCCTCATCCTCGCCGTACTTTCTGCGGGATGTATCGGGGATCAGACCACCGACATCATGCTTGGCAACCAGAGTATCGGAAAGATCACCATAACGCCGGTGTACGAAAATATGCTCTCCAACAGTTCGCTGGACGAGAAGTTCGACGTGAAGCTGGAGCTCTTCGGAATGGTCTTTTCCAAAAGCGGTGTTACCCGGGCCGAGGCTGACACCATCAGCTCCGGCATTCTGGATGAAGGCGGCGGGCTGAACATGTCCTTTGTCAACAGCTCCGGCCTCATAACGCCGGATGCCGGAGATGCGGGTTCGAACCTTACCTCCTTCATGGAGGAGGTCTTCAACATGCCCCTGACCAACCGGGACAGAAACACCACCATCAGCGACATTGACTGGGACGGGGCATTCACCCGCATGCAGGAGTCACTCGACCGGCTGGGCGGATTATTGAACCTATCAGGAACTTAATATAATTCCGTCGCACATGGACTACTATGCATCACCGATACCTTCTCCTCATGCTTGGCAGTCCTGCTGCTCGCAGTACCGGCAGCGGCTGTCCCGTATGATGACACGCTGACCGTTTCCTTTGACGGGTATGCTGATTCATCTCCCGCGGAAAGTTACGCGGGCGGATCGACTGTCATCATCCCGTACGGCAGTACCGTCTGGATAGGGGCAACCCAGTACCCGGGCGGCACCTGGGAAGTCACCGTTCCGAATCTTTATCCGATGAAACCTTCCTGGAAAGAGATCGTCCAGTTGAACTTCGGCAGTGTGCAGGGCCTGTACTCCGTCACCTATACCGTACCGGCGGTCTATTACACGAACGGCGCACCGAAAACCATCACTCTGTACCTCAACGTCGGTGATGTGGGCGGGGACTCCTACGAAGATTCCATCTACGCAAAGTATCCGAACCGCTATACGCTGATCTTCTCTGATGCGTACCCGGTTTTGCAGGAGGGAAAGACTAAAGGGCTCTTCAGTTTCGGCAATCCCTATGACGCCCCTTACATCCGGGTACTCTCGGTGACTACGGACGGTACAGCAATTCCGCAGAACGCAAGAATCGTGCTCGTGCCGCAGAGTTCCGCAAACCCGGTTCCGACACCGTCCCAGCCCTATACCGCGCTCTATGATATGAAGGTCGAAAACATTCCGGATGAGGCAGTTGAACAGGTTGATTTCCTCTTCGGTGTGCCGGTCGGGATGGTGACCGATGCGGGATTTGATCCGCGCTACGATATTGAACTTCTCCGGTATACGGATGCGTGGGAGAAACTGGAGACGTCCTATGTCTGGGAAGGGTCCGGCCAGCAGGCGGGCATGGACTGATATGCGGCAAAGTCTCCGGGATTTTCCTACTACGCGGTAGGCTTTGCCGAGAACGTGACCCGGCTGCCGGCGGAGATCTGGACGCCGACACCGACCGCAACGGTTGAGGTGGTGACGACGACGCCTACGGAGGCGACTGCTTCGCCGACCGTCCCAACCGCACCGCAGCCGTCATCCCCCTTCGCATTTGCGGGAGTTCTTGCCGCAGCGGGTGCAGTGATGCTGTACCTGCGGCGGTGAGAGCCCCAATCTTTTTTTCCGGGGAGTGATGCCGGTTTCGACAGACCCCCGGGCAAAGGTGCGTGTGTGTGCTGCTGCGGCTGAACGTTTCATGATGCGTTTACGATTTTTTTATGTATTTATGGGCAGGACCCACGGACTCCCCAGTGCACGGGTCCTGTGGAGGCGGGAACGCGGGGGTTCCC
>DALTYF010000252.1 GCA_029986195.1 Methanocorpusculum sp.
GTGTCATTATCAAAGCGTTCCGATGGGCAACTGACCGGTTGGAGTTTACGTCATCGGTTTATTGCTGGGATGCAGTGTCATGGCGGTCGTCCCCGTATTGAAAGCATATCTAACGATCAATCCGGAGTTGGGAACGCTGCCACAAAAGCCGGGAATGCCGGGAAAGATAGTGCATTATTCCCTTGTCTGCACTGTTCTTGTGATCGCAGTCTGGGGTGCGATAGTATCATACACCTCTCTGCCCTTCTTAGCCCATAGCGGGTTCACACAACTGGTATATCTCTATGGGATGATGATTGGCATGGCCCTGATACTGGTGTCGTTCGGATATAATGAGATATATCAATACGTACACCGTATGTGACAGGAAGCCGGGCCGGGATTTACGGAGGGACCAGTATCAACCGCGGACTGCGGATAACCCGTACACGTACCTAAATGTATGAACGGGACGTCCCCCATGTGCCTCCCGAAGGTGACAGCCACACCGCAGAACCCCGCTCCAAAAAAATTTCAGAAAAAAAAATATTTTCAAAAAAAATTATGCAGCGTCCTCAGCAAGGCCGCTGGAAATTTTTTTCTCCATCAGGTGCGGGAACGCAATACCGACAAGGATCACCAGAACACCGACCCACTGAAGACCGGAGACAGCCTCAACCAGAACAATTGCAGCCGCAAGGACCTCGACCGGCAGCTCCGCCGCATTCAGAATCGTTGCCATACCCGTACTGATCCGCGGTGCACCGATAGCAAGGAACAGAATCGGCAGCGCAACACCGAACAGACCAAGAGCCACGCCGTAAATCAGCGAATCACCCGCAAAAATACCGGCAGGAATTGCCGCAGGAGTGTCGATGCAGGCAATCAGACCGCACACAAAGATAAAACCCGCAAGCGCAATGAAAAAACTCCGGTTCATCGGGGTCATCGACGGCTCAACCCGTCCGCCCAGGAACACAAACAGTGCATAGAAGAAGGCCGCAAGCAGACCGAGCATCACACCAACCGGATTAATCTCCATACCAAAACCGGTTGTTCCTCCGGCAAGAATCGTACCGATAAAGATGATCACAACCGTAATCAGCTGATTACGCGGCGGCATCCGGCGGTTTGCCACCGCCTCAATCACCACACCCATCCAGGAGAACTGGAACAGCAGAATAACTGCCACCGAAACCGGCAGGTAACTCACCGAGTAGAAGTAGCAGACCGTCACCAGACAGATCACAATGCCCGTGAAGAACAGAATCACGCCGCGTTTCCATGCAGGATCATACTCTTTGCCGGCTTGTCCTTTCTCGGGAACAGGAAATGAACAAGAATCACTAAAACGAACAGAATAACCAGACCATAGAAGAACTTGCCAACCAGAATAACCGGAATATCCACTCCGTTTCCGACAGCAATCTTTACGATCGTCGATAAAATACCATAACAGCAGGCCGCAAGCAGCACAAGAAGCGAACACAGCACAACTGATCCGGACAGCTTTTTCAGATCCATACCAATCCGAACGTATAGTGGGGTGGAGAATCGTATAATAATTATGCATTTTGTTGCAGTAACTCAGAAAAAAATGGATCGGTGCACAACTAAAAATGTGGAGGGTATCGCTCCAAAAATAACAGAATAAAAAAAATACTTTGACGTTGATTTTTCTTGAACAGGAGGTTCACGGTATACCTGAGGTTATGAACAAGTTTGGACTTTTGGGACAACGCCTCCGTGCAAAGCTACTTCATCTTCAGGAAACATCTATTGAGTACTATGGACTTTGCGGAAATTGAAACAATCACGCAAGGGAGACTCGAAATCATGAACCCGATCTCCGAAGAAAAACTGCTGCGGGCAGGAAAGATCGCGGGGCTTGCAGCTGGCAAACGGGTTCTTGACAGTTCTGGCAGACCGACCGGGTTCCTCCGGAGTTCGCCCGGGAATGGACAGAAGTCCCTACCGCCTACGAACTCGCGGTAACCGCCCGCGAACTCGGCTTCACCCTGTCC
>DALTYF010000026.1 GCA_029986195.1 Methanocorpusculum sp.
TTGTTTTTTCTGGACTCTTTTTTCAGAAAACCTGATGTAAGCGGGATGGATGGAATTTTGAAATTTCGTCCTGCCCATTTACAACCCGCCCGCCGGCAATTGTGATTCCTGCTTTGCTTTCCTGACCAGGCCCAGTGCTACGATCCATCCGGATTATTCACACTTTTTTTAACCTCCAGCCGCTAATACAATACTATGAGCAAGAAAGGTCTCCTGCTGGTCGGACACGGAAGCAGGCTGCAGTACAATAAAGAACTGATCACCACCACCGCACAGATGATGGCTGAAAAAACCGATGAATACCTGATCAAATCCTGTTTCATGGAGAACAGCGTCCCGACTGTTCCCGAAGGCCTTGATGCAATGCGCAAGGAAGACTTAGACCTCCTGGTTGTTGTGCCCCTGTTCCTTGCAAAAGGAATTCACGTGCTCCGCGACATCCCGGGCCTTCTGGGTCTGGAGAGCGGATCCAACCGCGGTGTGTTCACTCTCGCAGACGGCAGGGAAATACCGGTTGTGTATGCAGAACCTATCGGCATTGATCCGCTGCTTGCAGAGCTGATGCTCAAAAACGCAGAAAAAGCAGTAGCCACCCATCTCTGAATTTCCGTATGCGGATACTGGTTCTCGACACAATTCATGGCGGTGCAGACATTGCAGCAGCGTTGCAGCAGCGCGGCGACACCGTTGACGCCGTGGACGTGTACCGGGGAACCGGGGTTCCCGAACAGACCGCCGCCGCCCGCAGCTATGATCTGGTCACCTCCCCCGTACATCTGATCCCCTCCTACCCGCTTCTGGCAAAAGCACCTGTGAAAACGCACCACGAAATGGTGCGGGAACTGGTTGTCCCCCCCCGCATTTCCGTTGAGATCACCGGTGCACGCGGCAAAACCACAACCGCGTTTGCCCTGGCGCATCTGATGACCGGAACCGGCCGCGGTATTCTGCACACAAGCAGCGGAACGTTCCGGATGCCGGAGTCCGAACTGTTGTGGAGGAAAAGTATTACGCCCGCCTCGGTGATTGCAGCATGCACCGCCGCGCGGAACTGCGGGGCCGCGTGGCTGATTGCAGAGGAGTCCGTCGGAGTTGCAGGGTTCGGGACGCTTGGAATCCTCACTTCCGCAGATGACTATTCCATTGCGGGAGATACAAAAAGCGCACTTCTGGAGAAGTGCAGAAGCCTTGCGGCATGCAGGACAGTGCTGGTGCCGCGCGGCGTGCCGGTACAAAACGGCTGGCAGGTTATCGAAGATCTGGTAAGCGTTACCGGTGATGTACTCTCCTTTGACGGTGGCGAGGTTACCAATCCTCTCCTGACCCTTGCCGGATACCGGGCAGCATTATCGGCGGCGGCTGCCACCGGTCTGCTGCTCGGACTGCCTGTAGAAAAACTCGCAGAATTTTCCGCGCCTGCTGGGCGGATGCAGCTTTCCGAGAAAAACGGTGTGCCATTTCTCGACAATGCAAACAGCGGAACAAACGCCGACAATACGATTGAAGCCGCAGCCTACCTGCGCAGAATGTGTCCCGGCAGACAGATTGTGCTGGTGATCGGGATGGAACATCACGCGGTCTGCGAAGGGTTTCCGGTACCTGAGATACACCGGGCGGTTTCTGCAGTCCGCCCCGCACATCTGGTGATCATTGCAGAAACGGATGATTGTGCCTGCCGGTTCCCGGATGCAGATGCGGTCTGCACAACCCTTTCAGAAGCATCCTCCGCAGCTGCTGACCTTGCCAAAAAAACCGGAGGTTCTGTCCTCCTTGCGGCAAAAACATGGAGATAATATGACGATGAGATATGTTCAGCCCCGTCCGAGTTCGATTGTTGCAGCGCTGTACACGCTGCGGGACTTGGACGTGGATCTTGCGATTCTGCACGGCCCGTCAGGGTGTTCGTTTAAGCATGCCAGACTCCTGGAGGAGGACGGCATCCGTGTTCTGACTACATCGCTCGGTGACGAAGAGTTCATCTTCGGCGGTCAGCGGCTTCTTGAGGATGTACTCCGGTACGCCGAAGAGGAGTTTGCGCCAAAAAAGATCGCAGTCGTGGGTACCTGCGTCTCGATGATCATCGGTGAGGATATGGAGGCGGCAATTGAGGCGTCCGGTATTTCCACTCCGGCGATTGCGGTGAATATCCATGCGGGATTCCGCGAAAACATTGACGGCGTGATTGCCGCCCTTGAACCTGCTGCTGCGGCAGGCTGGATCAGTTCCGGAGAACTTGAACGGCAGCGGCGCGTGCTTGCGGCGGCGAATGCCACGGAACGTGCACGCGGAGCTGCCTGCAAGACCTACATTGCACCGTCCCGCGGCGATCTGAAACATGTGGCGGCAGCGGAACTGCTTGCGCTCGCGAGATCCGGTAAACGGGGTCTTGCGATCATGAACGCAAAGAAAGAGACCGCATACATGTTTGCCGATGAGCTTCTCGCACTGCATGATGCGGCTCCCGATGCAGATATCGGGTATCTGGCAAATCTTGAGGAACGGGGTCTCCCCAAAGTCCGGGGCGATGCTGCGGCTATTCTTGCGCAGATGCGAAAACGCGGAGTGAACCCGGTCCTCTGCGGTGCGCTGGATGAGTACGGGGAGAACGGTACGGCGATTGCTGCAAAGATTGCCGAATCCCATCCCGACTTTATTTTGCTGGTCGGCGTTCCGCATGCGGTCGCACCCGAAGCCCTCGCCGGTATTACTGTGTTCTCCGTTACCAACGGACCGCGGCAGGTAGCTCCCCTGAAAGAGCAGGGGCACGCCCATGTGATGGTTGAGATCGATCTGCATCCCAAGACGCTGGGCGTCCATGAGATTGTGGAGAGTGAGTTCGGGGCGGTGCTCCGGAGCGTTACATGAGATCGCTTTTGATCTCAGGCAACCGGTCGGGCGCGGGAAAGACGAGTGTGACGCTTGCAATTGCAGGTCTGCTCGCACAGGAATCTGCGGTGCAGACCTACAAGGTCGCAATGGATTATATCGATACGTCATATCTTGCAGGGGTAACCGGCAGACCGTCGTATAATCTGGATACGTTTGTGCAGACACCCGAGGAGACGGCGGGCCTGTTCTGCTACGGGTCAGAAGGGGCCGAGTACGGAATTGTGGAAGGCGTACGGGGTCTGTATGAGGGCGTGGATGCGCTGACCGATGTCGGCAGTACGGCGTCTGTTGCAAAAATGTTTGATCTGCCGGTGATTCTGGTGATCAATGCCCGGAGCATTACGCGGAGCGCTGCTGCGCTGGTGAAGGGGTTTGCGGCGTTTGACCCGGATATCCGGATCGAAGGGGTGATTCTGAATAATGTGATGGGTGAACGCCATATCGGAAAGGCAACCAAGGCAGTTGAACATTACTGCGGGATTCCGGTTCTGGGAGCGGTTCCGCGAAGGCAGGAGATGGAACTTGCAATGCGGCATCTGGGTCTTGTTCCCTACCGTGAAGGATCGGACACCACGGAGTTCCAGGACAAGATCTCTTTCATCACGAACGTGATCGGGGAGTATGTGGACATTGACCGGATCCGGGGGACGGCACAGGATCGGACTCCCCGTCCGAATGCGGTATGCGGTATGCTGGATGCGCAGCCGGACCCTTCAATGCGGATTGCGGTTGCATACGATGAGGCGTTTAATTTCTATTACGGGGAGCTGAACGCGGTTTTGCGGAGTCTTGGTGCGGAGGTTGTACACTTCAGTCCGGTACATGACCGGCTGCCGGGGGCGGACGGATATGTCTTTGGCGGCGGGTATCCCGAGCTGTTTCTGGAGGAGCTGGAACGAAATGATGCGATGCGGGAGGCGGTACGGGAAACTGCGGAGAACGATGTGCCGATCTATGCGGAGTGCGGGGGACTGATGTATCTGACGCGTTCGCTTACGCTTGAGCAGGGATGGCAGGGACGCGACGAGCGTCTTTCCTGCGAGATGTGCGGGGTGTTTGCGGGGGATACGCGGATGCCGGTCAGAAAGGCCCTCGGGTATGTGGTCGGGACTGCGTCCCTTCCGGACGGTGAGTTTATGTTCCGCGGGCATGAGTTCCATTACAGTGGTATTTCGATGGATGCAGGGGTACGGTATGCATACCGGCTTTCCCGCGGTACCGGCATTGTCAACGGACAGGACGGGGCAGTGGTACGCCGGACATTGGGAGCGTACACGCACCTGATGCCGGTGTCGTCACGGGAAATGCTGAAGAGTTTCTTCGGACTGTGAGTGACGGTACGGCATTTTCTTTTTGGAAAATGCGGGTGTGGCTGTCCACGTGTGCAGCACAGGAACAACCACGCGAAAAGATAATCCGTTCCCTTTTTTCAGAACCCTTCCGACGAAATCTTTCATGGGATCACGATCTCCGTAAACGGATTTACGAATAATACCTCCGTCAGGGAATCCTATATATAGGGAAATAACTTATGTGGTTCATTTTCATAAAGTAAATTGAGGTTAGTTTATCCAATTACATAACCTGGAAATCCGCGATCAGATCCCGTAAAATGCGCGCCCACTCTGCAAATGTGTTTAACCTGTAAATTATATTAATGGAACAAATTGAATTCGGGAACCTGAACAAAAATCCGAAACCCACTGATAATACACAAAAATCACAAAAATCTGGATAGGTATTTATGCCGTCTTTACAGAGGTTATAGTATCCGAGGTTTATCCATGGAAATCAAGTATGTAACCACGACCTGCCCGTACTGCGGCGCAGGCTGTACCTTTAACCTGGTGGTAAAGGACGGCAAGATCTCTGGTGTCCAGCCGTGCCAGCGCGGCCCGGTGAACGAAGGCAAACTCTGTCCGAAGGGAATCTTCGGCTGGGAGTTCATCGTCTCCGAAGACCGTCTGAAGGCACCCCTGATCAAAGACAAAGCAACCGGTGAGTTCAAACCCGCAACCTGGGACAAAGCCCTCGCTGTCATTGCCGAAAACTTCAAGAAATACAGCCCCGAAGAGATCGCAGTCATCACTTCCGCCCGCTGCTGCAATGAAGACAACTACGCAATGCAGAAGTTCGCCCGTGTCGTCTTAAAGACCCCGAACGTCGACCACTGCGCCCGTCTGTGCCACGCACCGACTGTCGCCGGTCTGAACATGGTCTTCGGCTCCGGTGCCTCGACCAACTCTTTTAACGACCTTGCAATCGCCGACTGTGTCTTCATCATCGGCTCCAACAACTTCGAGGCCCACCCGCTTGCAGGCCGCAGAATCATGCAGGCCAAGGAAAAGGGTGCCCACATCATCGTCTGCGACCCGCGTGTAACGCCGACCGCCAAACAGGCACACCTGCACATCCAGCACTTCCCGGGAACCGATATCCAGCTCCTCAACTGTCTGATGAAACAGATCATCGAGCGCGGATGGGTTGACGAAGAGTTCGTCAAGAACCGTACCAACGGCTACGAAGAACTCAAAGCCTGTGTCACTCAGGACAAATACAGCATCGAAAACACTTCTGTCGTATGTGGTGTACCGGCAGAAAAGATCGAGCAGGCCCTTGAGTGGCTCCACGAATGCCAGCACAAGACCGCCTTCGTCCACTGCCTTGGTATTACCCAGCACACGGTTGGTGTCGACAACGTGCGTTCCATCGCATTCGTCCAGACCCTTCTCGGCAATATCGGCAAACCCGGCTGCGGTGTCAACGCACTCCGTGGTCAGAACAACGTGCAGGGCTCCTGCGACATGGGTGCACTGCCGAACGTCTACGCCGGTTACCTCAGCGTCATGAACCCTGACCTCGCCAAGAAAGTTGCCGACTACTGGGGCGTTGACGAAGTGCCGAACGGAAAACTCGGTCTGCACATTCCGGAGATGCTCGAAACCTTTGAAGAGCACCCCGACAAACTGAAGTGTCTCTACCTCATGGGTGAGAACCCGGTCATGTCCGACCCGAACTCCAAGGGAGTCGAGAAAGCAATGGCAAACTGTGAGTTCCTCGTTGTGCAGGATATCTTCGAGACCGAGACCACAAAATACGCAGACGTTGTCCTGCCCGGCTCCTGCTACGCAGAAGAGGACGGAACCCAGACCAACGCCGAGCGCCGTGTCCAGAGATTCAGAAAGGCTGCCGATGCACCCGGCGAGTCCAAACTCGACTGGGAGATCATGAAGATGATCGCAGAAAAGATGGGCTACGGCAAGTACTTCCCGTGGGAGACCACCGAGGATGTCTTCAACGAAATGCGCGGAATCACCCCGCAGTATGCAGGTATCACCTACGCAAAACTCGAGGGCGACGGAATCCAGTGGCCCTGCCCGACCGAGGACCACCCGGGAACCGCAATTCTGCACATCGACAAATTCGCCGGCATGCCGGACGGCAAAGCCAAACTCGAAGCAATTGAGCACCGTGCACCTGCCGAAGTCATCGACAGCGAGTATCCGATCTGGCTGACCACCGGCGCCACCATCTGGCACTGGCCGAGCGGATCCATGACCCGCAGATGTGAGCAGCTTGACCGCGATGCACCGACCGCATGGCTCGAAATGAACCCGGCAGACGCCGCAAAATACAACATCAAAGACGGCGAGAAGGTTATTCTCTACAGCCGCCGCGGCGAGGTTGCGGTCAACACCCGTATCACACCCCTTATCAAAGAAGGCGTGTTCTTCATGCCGTTCCACTTCACGGAAGCACGTGCAAACCTGGTTACCAACACGGCATATGATCCGGTCTCCAGAACTCCGGAGTTCAAGGTCTGTGCGGTTAATGTGAAGAAGATGGAGGCCTAAAAATGTCAGCAAAAGGCGATATGTTCTACGCATGGACCAAATCCTGCGATATCAAAGGCGAGTGCGGCGGAGCAGTCATCTCCCTTCTGAAGTATGCACTGGAGAACAAGATTGTGGATGTTGTCCTCACCGTAAAGAAGGGTGTGGATGTCTACGACCCGCAGCCGGTCTTCATTACCAATCCGGCGGACCTTGACTCCTGTGCAGGGTCGCTCCACTGCGGAACGCTGCTTCTGCCAAAACTCATCAAGAAGTACCTGAACGGTGCAAAAGACATCAAAGTCGCGGTCACCTGCAAGGGCTGTGATGCAAAAGCACTTCTTGAGCTGGGCAAACGCCAGCAGATCAACCTGGACAACGTCATCTCCATTGGTCTGAACTGCGGCGGTTCGGTTTCCCCGCAGCCGGCACGCAAGATGATTGCCGAGAAGTACGGCGTAAACCCCGACGATGTCGTAAAAGAGGAGATCGACAAGGGTAAGTTCATCATCTTCACGAAGGACGGCCACGAGAAGGGCATCTCCATCGATGAGCTGGAAGAGGAAGGCTACGGCCGCCGCAAGAACTGCCAGCGCTGTGAGACCAAGGTTCCGCGTCAGTGCGATCTCGCCTGCGGTAACTGGGGTGTCATCGGTGAGAAGGCAGGTAAGGCAACCTTCGTTGAGATCTGCTCCGAGAAGGGTGCAATGCTCTTTGATGCAGCACAGAAGGCAGGCGCAATCGACTCCTGTGCACCCGAGGCAAAGGGTCTTGAGATCCGCGGAAAGATCGAGAACGTCATGATCAAGATGGGCAAGAAGGCTCAGGAGAAACAGTTCGCCGAACTCGGAACCGGTACGGAGAGGCTCAACAAGATCATGCAGCAGTCCTCCAAGTGTATCAAATGCTACGGCTGTATTGAGAACTGTCCGATCTGCTACTGTGTCGAGTGTTCGACGAAGAAGCCGCACCTGGTCCGCCCGGGAATCATTCCGCCGGACTTCATGTTCCAGATGATCCGCTTTGCCCACATTGCGGACTCCTGTATCAACTGCGGTCAGTGCAGTGAACTCTGTCCGATGGACATTCCGAACTCACTCTACATGCACGCACAGCAGGTAGAACTTGAAAAGATGTTCGGTCACAAGCCGGGTTACGACATGACGATGCCGGTCCTCTCCTATGCTGAGGAGACCGAGGAACGTGCACGTCTCAACGCAACCGGCTCGGACATGATCTTTGAAAACGTCTTCAAAGAGTAATCTTTCTCACATATTTTTTCCGGATATGTGTCCGGCCTGCCTTACGGGCAGGCCGGATGCGTCTCCTAATTTTCACAACAGACAACAAGGTGGTACAGAAAATGATTGATAGTTTCATTGAAGGCAACAGGATTTTCCTTGAGAAGGATTTCGAGCGGAAAAAGGATCGGTATATGACTCTGGTCGAGTCCCAGCACCCGACGGTTCTGTGGATCGGCTGTTCCGATTCGCGTGTCAATGCGGAGCGGATTACTCACTGCCGTGCGGGAGAGTTGTTTACCCACAGAAACATCGGCAACATTGTCCCCACGCATGACTGGAACTTTGCAACGGTTCTTGAGTATGCCGTGCGTCATCTTAAAGTCAAGGATATTGTGATCTGCGGTCACTCCGACTGCGGTGCACTTAAGGCACTTGACGCAGATATGACGGGCGATGCCTATATTCCGATGTGGATCAACAATGCCCGTGAAGCCCAGGTCCGGGTCGATGCACGGCTCGGAAAGCCTGCATCAACTCCTGAGGAGAAGGCAGCACGCAAAAAAGAGATCGAGATCGAAAATATCCGTCTCCAGATCGAGCATCTCAGATCCTATCCGCTGG
Source organism: Methanocorpusculum sp. (assembly GCA_029986195.1). Lineage (GTDB taxonomy): Archaea > Halobacteriota > Methanomicrobia > Methanomicrobiales > Methanocorpusculaceae > Methanocorpusculum. The sequence continues at coordinate 8,588 of DALTYF010000026.1, forward strand.
TTACTGATGCGGTAAAGAGCGGGGCTCTGGAGGTGCACGGATTATACTAT
>DALTYF010000027.1 GCA_029986195.1 Methanocorpusculum sp.
AACCTGTACACGTTACTGAACGTTCTACTGTTCGTCTGCCCTATGGCATCTCTGTCCGATTTCTTGATCTCCAGTTTCAGATTGCCGCCATGAACCATATTCGTCCACGGAGTGCGGTCCAGAATTACTACATCTTTCGCACGCCCTTCGTACACGACAACATGAACATCACCATTTTCCGGAAAATCCATGTCATTATTAGGTTGATCGATCTTCCATTCAACAACCTGCGGATGCGATTCAATGTCAACCTTGATATCAGGCATCATATCAGGCATCAGAGGGTTTTCTACGTAAGCCGCACTCACTACTAAAGAACAACTCAACGACAGTACAAAAACCAGAAAAATCGTCACCCGAATTTTTCGGTTCATTTCTGTTACCCCAACTTCGCTTCAAGCGTTTTAATTTCAATAGAGGTGTTTTTCCACACCTCTCGTCACTACCAATTTGCAGTTTTTCGCATTTCATGCACCACTACATTGTATTACTTACATATCTTAATATCCACAAGAGAGTAAGTTCATTCTTGGATCTTATGTGGATCATGTAGATACCTATATCAGTATAGAGAGAAGGAAATGATGGACAATCGTTATACGATTGTTGATGAGAAAAATAAAAAAAAATTATCCCAGCTGATCAAACGTCTTCTTGCCCTTGATCAGCTGATACACCACTGCGGGAATCTCCGCAAGCGGCAGCCGCACCTGCTGCATCGAATCACGATCCCGCAGAGTCGCAGTTGCATCCTGCTTCGTATCATAATCGATCGTAATACACACCGGCGTTCCGATCTCATCCTGACGGCGGTAGCGGCGGCCGATAGCGCCCGCATCATCATACTCCGTCTGGATACCCTCATCCTGTAACTCCATCACAAGCTTTCGTGCAATCTCGTCCAGACCATCGCGGGCCATCAACGGCAGAACCGCCGCCTGAACCGGCGCAACGCAGGACTTAAACCGCATCACTGTACGGGTCTCGCCGTCCGCCTCATCCTCCGCATACGCATGCTCCAGAACCATGTAGCTCATCCGGTCAATACCATAAGACGGCTCAATCACATGCGGCATCACATCCTCGCCGAACACATCAACCATCTCATCCTTCACCGTGTACATCTCCGGCGGGACCACAATCTCCTCGCCGTCAACCGTCAGGTGCAGACCGTCCGCCTGCGGCTCCGCGGTCGTCGTCTTCATCAGTTCGCTGATAGCCTTTGCCTTCCCGCGATAGACCGGCCCCATCTTCCCGAAGTTCGGCACAACCGCCTTGTGGTGCACCTTCTTCGCCTCCGGATACTGGACAAACACCGTCATCTTCTCACCCGACACCCGGGAATGGGCTTTTAGATCATAATTCGTCCGATCCGCAATACCCACAATCTCCACCCAGCCGAACCGGTCGGAGAACGCCTCCGCATCCCAGCAGTCGGTCGCATAATGCGCCCGCTCGTCTGGCATGTGCTGGCGGAACCGGATTTTGTCCGGATTGAACCCGACCGTACAGAGAATATCATGCGTCATCGCAACGTAATACGCAACATACTCATTTGCAATGATACCTTCATCAACCGCCTCCCGCATCGTCTTCACCACTGCCGGAGCATCCGCCTCCTGCTGGGCAATGCCGCAGAGCGGCATTGCGTAGTCTGCATAGCGGGCGAAGAACGGATGATCCTTCTCCTCCGGATGCACAAAGATCTCCGCCTCGGCCTGCGTAAACTCCCGCAGACGAATCATACCCTGACGGGGCGAGATCTCGTTCCGGTAGGACTTCCCGATCTGCACAGCCCCGAACGGCAGATGATCCCGATAGAACCGCAGAAGGCGCGGGAAATCCACAAACATACCCTGTGCCGTCTCCGGACGCAGATACCCCTTGCGCTGCCCTCCGGGACCGATACTCGTCGTAAACATCAGATTGAAATCAAAGACATCAACCGAACCGAGAACTTTCCCGCAGGCAGGACACTCCTTATCCTTCAGAACCTCGTGCAGCTCCTCTTTGGACATCGTCCCTGCATGCGGAATCCCGAACGCCTCGGCGACATGATCGGCACGGAGGAACTCCTGACAGTGCGGGCACTGGAACATCTTATCGGAGAAACCGCCGACATGGCCACTCGCCACATAGATCGGCTCAATACCCACCGTCGGGCACTCGATCTCATAGTAGCCTTCCTGCACGACGTAAAAATTCCGCCAGACATTCTCAATTCTGCGCTTCATCATTGCGCCGAGCGGGCCGTAGTCAATGAATCCTGCAACGGAACCATAAATTTCAGACGAGGGCCAGACAAACCCGCGTCTCCGTGCAAGTTCGGTGACTCTTTCGTAGGTATCTTCCATTTCTGCCATGGTATTCAGGTGCTGTATGTATGGGTCGGACAGGCATATAGTTCTCTCGTTCAACAGTGATACCTCAAAAACCCGGGGCACCGCAAACGTTGTCTGCACTGTCGGGGATTCTGCCAAACAAAATCAAAATAATTTTTTCTTTGGAAAAATTCCTGCTCACACAAATCCGGAAACACTTCAGACAAAAAGAGAATGTCCGCAGATGCAGGACATCTCCGGAGAAAAAAATTTGAAAAAATTTTCACGCAGGAATTGTTGCCGCAACCAGAGACGCATGATCCCCTTTCGCAAGCTCCGCGACCCGTGCCGGATCAAGTCCCAACGCCCGCGTCATCCGTTCGCCGTACTCGGCATCCGCCCAGACACAGTGAACCGCATGGCGGTACTTAATGTTCTCCGTACACGGCTCAATATTTCGTGCCGTGTTCTCGATCAAAAGCTGCTTCTTATCCTCGGCAAGAATCCGCCAGAGATTTCCGCCCGCACGGAAACAATCGTCGGTGGGATCCTGTGCCGGATCAAACGCGTACGCTGCGCCGGAAATATCCAGCGCAGGTCCATCACCTCAGATTGCGCCGTCCACGCACCCGCACTGTTCGGCGTATATGCCGGCGTCCCGCCGTAGTTCCCGTCAACCCGCATCTTTCCATCACGATGGTAATCATGAACCGCAACCTTCGCCCGGTTAACCGGAATCTGATTATAGTTCACCCCGAGCCGGTACCGCTGGGCGTCACCATACGAAAACAGTCTGCCCTGCAACAGAATATCAGGACTGAACCCGATACCCGGAACCACATGTGCCGGAGCAAACGCCGCCTGCTCAACCTCCGCAAAGTAGTTCTCCGGATTGCGGTTGAGTTCAAGAACACCCACTTCAATCAGCGGATACTCCGCATGCCGCCAGACCTTCGTAATATCGAACGGATTCTCATAATGATTCTTCGCCTGCTCCTCGGTCATGATCTGTACATACAGCGTCCAGCGGGGATACTCACCGCGTTTGATCGCCTCAAACAGATCGCGACCGTGACTCTCGCGATCCTTTGCAATGAGGGCTTCCGCCTCTGCATCCGTCAGGTTCTTGATTCTCTGCTGCGTCTTGAAATGGAACTTACACCAGACCCGCTTGTTCTCTGCATTGTAGAAGCTGAAGGTATGGCTGCCAAACAGATGCATGTGGCGGTAGCTTGCCGGAATACCACGGTCAGACATCACCACGGTAATCTGATGAAAACACTCCGGCAGCAGCGTCCAGAAATCCCAGTTGTTCTGGGCAGACCGCAGATTTGTACGCGGATCGCGTTTCACCGCACGGTTCAGATCCGGGAAGTTGTGGGCATCACGAATGAAAAACACCGGCGTATTGTTGCCGACCATATCCCAGTTACCGTCCTCGGTGTAGAACTTACAGGCTGCTCCGCGAATATCCCGTTCCGCATCGGCTGCCCCCCGCTCTCCGGCAACGGTGGAAAACCGCACAAAGACCTCGGTCTTTGTGCCGGGCCGGAAAACCTTTGCTTTCGTGTACTGCGTGATGTCGTGCGTAACCGTAAACGTGCCGTAGGCCCCCGATCCTTTCGCATGCATTCTGCGTTCGGGAATGACCTCACGATCAAAGTGGGCGAGTTTTTCCAGCAGCCACACATCCTGCAGCAGAACCGGCCCGCGTTTCCCCGCCGTGATCGAATGCTCGTTTTCCGCTACCGGAGCACCGACTTCGTTGGTGAGTTTCTTGTGTTCGGATGAATTCATCGTATGGGAAATTGGGGCGTGCAGGTTCTTATAGATTGGGGTGAAGGTAAAAAAAGGGAAAAATCAGACTTCACTCTTGTGCAGAGGAAGTTCCGAACCGGCAGGAATCGTCAGTACGGCAGAACCGTCCGCAGAAAGTGTCACCACATATTTCCCCAGCAGCTGGGCGTCAATCGTATAGACGTTTTCATTTTTGGAAACAGTTCCGTCCATTGCATAATGATTGGAGGTGGAAGAGAACCCTTTTCTTTCTTTGTAATCATAGGCAACAGAACCGCTGCCGTCCGACGAAATGGTGATGGTATAGTTTGTGGAAATCTCGGTTATTGTGCCGGAATCGGTCTGGGTTGTCTGTTCACTAGCGGTCCAGACGCCAAGGGCAGGATCTCCGGCAAGCGGTTCGGTAACGGGAGAGGCAAAGCCCACATAACCCGCCGACAGCACCCCCACCGTCAGAAACAGAACAAGAACAGTCCGCACCCGTACTTCATACGGAGTTTTAGGACGGACTCGCAGATAAACATTTGTCCGGTCCCGGATATTCCAAACCCTTAATCCCTCACGCACCAAATCACATAGACAACCGGAGGGAAGTATGGCAACCGAACTGGAAATCATTGATCGTTCCGAAGAATGGGCGGTGTTTCTGAAAAAGAAATACAAAACCGAACTTAACAAACTCGCCCGCGAATACCCGTACACCAAATCCCTCACCATCGGCTACGACGTCCTCGAAGGCTACGGCAAAACCGGAACAATCCTCGCCGACGAACTGCTGGAACGTCCCGGCAAAACCCTCGAAGACATCCGTGACGCCATCCGCACCGCCCACCTCATCAGCCGCAAAGACCGCGAAGGAAACGACACCTCCGAAGACGTCATTGCAGGCATCAACATCCGGTTCATCCGTCTCCCGAGAAAAACCCAGATCCGGGACATCCGTGCCCAACACATCAACAAATTCATCAGTGTTGACGGCATCATCCGCCGCGTAACCGAAGTTAGGCCAAGGCTCGTTATCGGTGCATTCCGCTGTGCCGCAGGACACTTCACCTACAAAGCCCAGGACTACGGCACCTACTCCGAACCCGACGTCTGCGGAAACGCCGAATGTACCCAGAAAAAACTCGAACTCGTCCAGAACAAATCCACCTTCATCGACTCCCAGAAACTCCGCATTCAGGAAACCCCCGAAGGACTCCGCGGCGGTGAACAGCCGCAGAACATCGACATCGACGTGGTTGACGACCTTTGCGGCATCGTCTCCCCCGGTGACCGTGTCATCATCAACGGCATTCTCAGGAGTGTCCAGCGCATCACCGGCGGCCAGAAAAGCACCGTCTTTGATCTCTTCGTCGAATGCAACTCCATCGAAATCTCCATCAAGGAGTTTGAAGAGGTCAACATCAGCGAAGAAGACGAAGAAACCATCAAAGAGATGGCAACCGACCCGACGGTCTACGGCAAAATCGCCAGGTCCATCGCCCCGACCATCTACGGAAACGACGAAGTCAAGGAAGCAATCGCACTACAGATGTTTGGCGGCATTGCCAAGGAAATGCCGGACGGCAGCAGTCTCCGGGGCGACATCCACGTTCTCCTCGTCGGTGACCCGGGTATTGCAAAATCCCAGCTCCTGCGTTACGTCATCAAACTCGCCCCCCGCGGCATCTACACCTCCGGAAAATCCGCATCCTCCGCAGGTCTCACCGCCGCCGCCGTCAAAGACGACCTCGGCGACGGACGGTGGACTCTTGAAGCCGGAGCACTCGTCCTTGCCGACAAAGGAATTGCCGCCGTCGATGAGATGGACAAGATGCAAAGAGACGACCGTTCCTCGCTCCACGAAGCAATGGAACAGCAGTCCATCTCGGTCGCCAAAGCCGGCATCAACGCAACGCTTCGGACACGCTGTTCCCTGCTCGGTGCCGCCAACCCGAAACTCGGACGATTCGACGAGTTCACCAACATCTCCGAACAGGTCAACATGCCGCCGTCCCTTCTCTCCCGGTTTGACCTCATCTTCATCATGAAGGACAAACCCGATGCCGTTCGCGATCTCAACATCGCAAACCACATCTTAAAGTCCCACATGGCCGGCGAAAAGATCATGCACCACAAAAAGCATCCGATCCCGGGAGCGGACGACGAGTACTTCAAACGTGAACTCGCCCCGGTAATGCCCGAGATCGATGCCGTGCTGCTCCGCAAATATCTCGCCTACGCAAAACGAAACTGTTTCCCGATGCTCACCAATGATGCAAAAGAGATTCTTGTACAGTATTACCAGAGCCTTCGCGGTGTTGCAATCGACTCCGACAAACCCGTACCGGTCACTGCCCGTCAGCTGGAAGCGCTCGTCCGCCTCGCCGAAGCCAGTGCCCGTGTCCGGCTCGCGGATGAGATTGACGTCGAGGATGCAAAACGGGTGGTCAAGATCGTGGACACCTGCCTCCGGCAGGTGGCCTACGACCCCGCGACCGGTCAGATCGACATCGACAAGGTCGCAACCGGCATCAGCAAATCCAGCCGCGACATGACCCGCGTCCTTCGCGAAACCATCAAAGTCCTCTCCGAAGGGGGAGGCGCCGCCAAACTGGACAAAGTGATCGACACCATGGTCAGCCAGCACCATTACGGCAAAGACGAGGTCGAGAAACTTCTGGACAAAATGAAACGTGCGGGCGACATCATTACGCCCAGAAACGATACCGTAAAACTACTTTGAGGAACAACCTATGGCAACCGACAGAGAAAATGCAGTGTTTGAAGCAGCGATTAAACTTGGCGCACTCTACCACCAGTTTGTGGGAACGCCCATCAGCAGATCAACCGCCGACAAAGTCGAGGCAGCAATTGAAAGCGCAGTCTCGCTTCAGCCCTATGTAACCCGCATCGAAGTACATCTCGACCGGTCTCTCATGAACGAAAATCCGTTCGGATACTCCGAACTGACCGGCGCAATGTATCATGCAGTGATTGAAACAACGTTCGGCGACGCAACCTGCCGGGCGCAGCTGAAGTTCGAGAACGGCTACCCCATGATGAAGATTCTTGAGTAAGATGCCGGAATCATTTCCCATCCTCGACGATCACTTCCACATCAACCGCCGGACGGGTGTGGGACCGGCGGTGGTCCGGGAGTTCATGCGTTCGGGCGGGACGCACATTGTTCTCGTGTCGCTTCCCTCCTGGTCGCACGAGATCTTTCCGACACAGGCTGCGGACTTCCGGCCCGTATTTGATGAGCTGCTCGAAACAGCAAAAGCCGTCCGTGCCGAAGGCTGTATCTGTTATCCGATCTGCGGTGTGCACCCGGCAGAGATCGGAAAGCTCTGCACCCGCATGAGCCTCGGCGAAGCCGAGGCTCTCATGTGCGGAGCACTGGATGTTGCCGCAGAGTACGTGGCCGAAGGGCGTGCCATCGGCCTCAAGTCAGGCCGTCCCCACTATCCGGTAGAGCCGGAGGTGTGGGACGCCTCCAACCGCGTGCTCTCCCATGCCCTCACGCTTGCCGCAGAGCTGGACTGTGCATTGCAGATTCATGCCGAAAGCGGCGCCTGTGCGGACGTTGTCGATCTCGCAAAAACTGCCGGCATGAATCCGGCCCGCGTTGTCAAACATTTTGCCACCTGCGAAACCCCGCTTCACCCGTCCGTCACGGTCCGCGAACCGTTCCTTGCCGAATGGTTTGCAGAGAAGCGGGAGTTCACCATGGAAAGCGACTACATGGACGATCTCTCCCGTCCGGGTGCGGTGAACGGCCCGCGGTCCGTTCCCCGCAGAATGCAGCGGATGCTTCAGGAAGGATCGGTGACGCCTGAGGATATGTGGCGGGTACACTCTGCCGTGCCGGAGAAGATTTACGGCGTATCGTTTATGGTATGAAATGATTCCCGGTAAGCAGAACTTATCCCAAAAGACAACCCATTCCTTTCTGATGAACACCCGTCTGCTCCTTCTACCGGCACTCGTTCTCATTGTCATCACCGCAGGCTGCATCGCTGCACCGCCCGCCGGAAAAAATCCCCTTAACCGCTTGACTACTCACGGGAGGAAAGCTGGGCATACCTGCCGGATACTGCCGATGAAAAACCGGCGGGCGTCTTCTACCTCTACCCGACACTGTTCAAAACCCTCTACATCGACGCAATGAACACCAGTGACCCCGCATTCCGGCATGGGGCAATCGATGATGTTCTGATGAAGAAAGGGGTCTTTGCAGAAACGGCAAACATCTATGCCACCTTCCACCGGCAGACCGGCCTGTACTCCTTGCGGGGAAACGGTACGTGGACAAAAGATCAGTACATCGCCGAGAAACGTGCCTATGAAGATGTGAAAGCCGCGTTCCTGTATTATCTGGACAACTACAACAACGGAAAACCATTCATCCTTGCCGGCCACTCGCAAGGATCATACCGGATCAAACAGCTGATGATCGATCTCTTCGTCGACCTGTGATGCCACGAAAAGATTTAGTCACTTTTTTTGGTTCATGTGCTTTCCTCCG
>DALTYF010000253.1 GCA_029986195.1 Methanocorpusculum sp.
ATCCGCGGCATCGTGGAACGCTACGGTGTGGCCGCAGGTGCCCTCGCAGTAGTATGCGCTCTGGGCCTTGCAATCCCGTCAACACTGCTCGGATTCATTCAGGGAACATCGGTCGGATCGGATGCCGTACCGGCAATGCTAAAGACCGGACAGATCGAAGTCGGACTGGGAGACCCCCAGGCAGTTACAATCGAGGCAAATACACTCGTAACCCCGACGGATACCATAGCAGCCGTATCCGGCATGCCGCCCTGGGTTCATGAAGCAGTCATCCTGTTCTTCATTGCAGGCGTAGTGATTCTCGCGCTGATGATGGCGTACGAAGTGTACTCCATCCGGCGCGACGTCTGATATTCCCCTGTTTTTATTCGGTGAAACAACCATTCAGACAACACGTTCCAGACCCGGGGGAAACTTCCGGCACCGGAAAAAACCATTTTACCCGGCAAAGAAAAAAAGAGGAGAGATATGGCGGTGAGAAGAAGTTATTTCTTCTTCGTATCCTTTTTCATCTCGTTTGCAGCCTGTTTCACACCTTTGGTCACGCCCTTGACGGTGGTGGAAATAGTATCTGCAGCATTGGTAAGAGTATCTTCAACTTTATGGGCAATTTCTTTTTCTTTGTGAGAGGAGGTATTCGATGACATTGGTACATTCCTTAGAGATGGTATCGGTGCAGCAACTGCAGGCAGAACACCCGTCTGTGCTACAATAGGTATATTATTTCCTGAACTAATAGCAGTTCAGATAGTACCAAAAATCGGCCAAAACGTCAAATACTGTCACCATCAAAGCATTTTTGTAAGACGGATCAGATCAGTGCAACGCACACCGCCCCCGGACGGGACCGGGATACTTCCCGGGAAAAAAGAATTATTTTTTGGATCCCGCAGCATTCACCACGGTGGGGAGATGCAGGGCAATCTCTTCAATCATCTCAACCGGGAATCCGACCACCATCTCCTCATCCGCAATACCGGAAAACTTGCGGGAACCGTCACAACCAAGCGAGAAGTTCGGTTTGCCGCTCAGAAGAACATAGGCGGTCGCATCGGAACATACAGACTGAATGCCGGAAAACTGCGGATAAATTCTGCCGCCGAGCCGGTAAAGCACTGTCTGGGCAAGCTTGAGCATTGCTTTTGGTTTTGCAAAGAGCAACACGACGCTTGGTGCAAACTCAGCCTTCTCCAGTGGTGCATACAGCGTTGCATACGTCTCCTGCGGCAGATTCGGTACACTCTCCATGGTCCGGCGGCTGGAAGAAACAGACTCGTATTTTCCCAGTTTATAATAGTGCTCGCCGGATTTCAGCGTCGCACCCTTGGCACGAAGACCAAGCGCCCATGCACCGCCGCCGCACTGGTGTTTCGCATCGGTTGCATAGAAAACCTTCCCCTCGCGGGCAAGGGAAATCATGCGGCAGTGGCGGATTGTTTCCTCAATCTCAGGAACACCTTCCGGAATCTGTTCCGGTGCGGTTACGATCTTCACCGCAACCGGAGAGCCACAGAGATCCAGGTTTTCCTTGAGCACAGCAGAAATCGCTGCAAAATCCGGATTTGATTTCATACCATCCATGATGGAACATAGGAGACACAGTTATATAATCATTCCTTTCCCAAGGCGTTGTCCGTAAAGTCCTGAGACCCACAATTCGTACGGCAGGACCGTGCCCGCCGCTTTGTGGGAGGACACTGAACACACTGAAAAGAAAAAAAACATCAAGGTGTGATACCACGAAATGAGTTAGTAGGTCTTTTTTCACGGACCATACACGATGATGTGTAGTCAGTCCGGCATTGCCCATAAATTCATGGATTGCCTGTGAATGATCGTCATTGATCGATTTTCAGCCCACGATTCGCACGGCAGAACCGTACTCGCCGCTCCGCGGGAAGAGACGAAACACACGGAAACAAAATTTCCGTGTTGTTCACGAACTGTTCCGTGATGTTTTTCTTTCAGTGTGTTCAGTGTTTTCCGTGGGTAT
>DALTYF010000028.1 GCA_029986195.1 Methanocorpusculum sp.
GCTATGAAGCACTTGAGCACGCAGTCCTTGGCAGCGTCCCCAAAGGCACCGAAGAAAACAACAAAAAAGCCCTTGCCATCGGCATGGAGCTGGTACGAGAGCAGAGACCATGAAATTCCGCGAACACGAAGCAAAACAGATCTTCCGGGAAGCAGGCATCCCGGTCCCGAACAGTGAACTTATCAGCCGCGCCGGCGAGGCAGCCGCGGCTCAGGCACGGGTTGCAGACCGTGTTGTCCTCAAGGCACAGGTGGACGTCGGCGGCCGCGGAAAGGCGGGCGGAATTCTTCCCGCAACCGGGGAAAACATTGCCGAGGTTGCAAAAGAACTGTTCGGCAAAACCATCAAGGGACTGCCGGTGGAACAGGTGCTGGTCGAAGAAGCGCTTGACATCCGGCATGAGTACTATCTCAGCATCACCATTGACCGCACCGCCAAGATGCCGGTCATCCTCTTCTCCGAGGAAGGCGGCGTGGAGATTGAAACGCTTGCAAAGGAAAAACCGGAAGCACTTCACCGCGCCTTTATTGACCCCTGCTTTACCAATGTACCGGACTTCATCATGCGCAATGTCTTAGGTTCCGCACCGAAGTCCATCGGGCCGGTCATCAACGCTCTCTATCATGTGTACTGCAAGACCGACGCAATTCTTGCCGAGATCAATCCTCTGGTAATGACGCCGAAAGGCGTCATTGCCGCGGACGGCAAGATTGTGCTCGACGACAACGCACTTGTCCGTCAGGGCATCTCCGAGAACCGCGACCTAACACCCCGCGAGGCCGAGGCGGAGAAACACGGATTTTCCTATGTGGAGCTGGGCGGCGATATCGGTGTTATCGGCAATGGTGCAGGTCTGACCATGGCAACGCTTGACATCATCGCCCATTACAACGGCCGCGCCGCAAACTTCCTGGATGTCGGAGGCGGTGCAGGATTTGAACGGGTGGCGCGGGCGGTACGTCTTGTCGCATCCATGCCCGGCGTGAAGGTGATTGTGGTCAACCTTCTCGGCGGTATCACCCGCTGTGATGAGGTCGCCCACGGCATCATTAATGCGGGTGTTCCCCAGCCGGTGATCGTCCGGCTTGCCGGAACAAACGAGGCCGAGGGCCGCAGACTTCTCGAAGAAAAAGGGTATCAGATGCTTGATACGATGGATAAGGCCATCCGTGCCGCAGTGGAGGTGGCAAACAAATGATCTACGCAGACAAGGACACGGAAATTCTGGTGCAGGGAGCGACCGGTTCGCAGGGAGCATTCCACATCAATCTGATGAACCAGTACGCAAAAGAGGTCGGTGGCGCAGGCGTTGTTGCCGGCATGACTCCCGGCAAAGGCGGTCAGCAGGTACACGGTGTGCCGGTGTACAACACCGTCTGGGATGCAATGGACTACCACGACATCGGTGCGTCCGTCATCTTTGTTCCGGCAGGCGGATGCGGCGACGCCATCATGGAAGCAGCAGACGCACGGATTCCGACGGTTGTTGTCATCACCGAACACATTCCCGTGCACGATGTGATGCGGGCGATTGCCTACGCCAGAACCTGCGGCACGAAGGTTATCGGCCCGAACTGTCCGGGATTTCTGATCCCGGAAGCGTGCAAACTTGGCATCATCCCAACTAATTTATGCCGCAAAGGCGATATTGGAGTAGTTTCACGCAGCGGAACGCTGACCTATGAGGTCATCTCGGAGCTGTCGCTTGCCGGACTCGGCCAGTCGGGCATCATCGGTATCGGCGGCGATCCGATCATCGGCCAGACATTTTCCGATGTGATGGACGTGTTCGTTGCAGACGGCAGAACCCGTGCCACCGTTCTGATCGGTGAAGTCGGTGGAAATCTGGAGATTCGCGGTGCAAAACGTGCACTCTCTCTCGGCATGCCGGTTGTTGCCTACATTGCCGGCATCTCCGCCCCGAAAGAAAAGCGCATGGGCCATGCCGGTGCGATCGTTGAAGGCGGCGAGAGTGACGCCGCATCCAAGATTGAACGACTGAGAAGCCTTGGCATTCCGGTTGCAACCCGCCCGTCAGAGATTCCGCTGCTGGTGAAGGAGGTCCTATGAAGGAAAAAGATCGTACACTGCTTCTCGCCGCAGATGAACTTGCCCGGACAGTGGACGCTCTTGCCATTATTTCCTTCCTGAACAAGGACAACGAAATTCATCTGGAAACTCCGGTGGTCTGGGTCCGCGACATCCAGCCTGAAATTCTCCGCGACCATACCATGGTTGCGCTGGTGGACTACTGTTCCAACCACATCATCGATGCAGTTGTCCAGTACAAGATTCTGACAAAAACGCAGAGCGGAACCGTTGTTGCGGTGTTCCCGTATGCCCTGCTGATCTATGACATCGAGGATGCAAACGATCAGTTCAACATTGAGCAGTATGCCGATATCGCCGATCTTGACGCACTGCATTCCGTGTTGTCGCTTGCACTTGAGATCGCCCGGGAAGGCCGGGAAGGCCGGGCCATCGGCACGGCCTTTATCATCGGTGATATCGAGGAGCTGAAGCGCTGGTCACATCAGGGTGTCCTAAATCCGTACGAGGGTCACCCCGAGTCAGTGCGCGACGTGCGGATGAAGGAAAACTGGGAGAGCGTCAAAGAGTTCTCCCAGCTTGACGGCGTGTTCCTGATCGACAAAAACGGCATCATCGGTGCGTCCGGCAGGTATCTGGATGCTGACGGCCGGGACGTGCATCTCCAGAGCGGTCTTGGAGGACGGCATCTGGCAACGGCTGCAATCACCAAGGTTGCGCCGGCAATCGGGATTACCGTCTCCGAAAGCGGCGGTGTTGTCCGCGTGTTTGTTGCGGGCTCTGCCGTTGCGCAGATCCGGACCGATATCCGGCTCTCCGTCTGAATCTTTTTTTGGCGCTGCCGTACTATCCCGGGCGTGAAATACTGACCCCGCTTACTCTGTTCCCCGCCGGGACGCCGCCACCTGTTCCAGTGTTGTCAGCCATGCATCAAAATGCGGACAGCAGCTCCTGATAACAGGAAGCCCGATCCGTTCGGCGATTGCCATTCCTTCCACCGTCTTTGAGTGGCGCGGATACAGTTTCTTCAGCCGTTTTGACGGTGCCGTCTCCGGACGTGTATTGATCTCTTCGGGTGCGTATTGATTTCTGATCTCCGTCAGTTCGGCATACTTTGATTCGCGGCCCACGGACAGCACACGGTCCACAACAGATACATCCGAAAAGAGCAGCGCCTCAAACTCATGCAGCTGAATGTAGGGAATAAACGTATCCTCTAAAAACGTGTCCCCGCTGATATCTTCATCCAGTCGCCGTTCCAGATAGGCAACGCGTTCTGCGGAGGTGGGAAACCGGTCCATCTCCGCCATGCCGGGAAAATCTGCCGGAAGGCCGTAGTAGTCGATCATCGTCGCCACCACGGCATTTCTGTTCTTCAGCAGACGGCGCGTGTTTACCCGGAACTGTTCATAATGACTCAGGCCCCCGCGGTGTGCAATGCCGCGGCTGTTGCTTGTCTTGTTGATAATAACCGCGATACTGCAGTTATACTCCTCAAGATGCAGCCGGAGCATCCGTGATGCAAATGAAGCCTCCGTGTATCCTTCCACATGAATCTTCAGAAGAAGCGTCACGGGTTTCCTCCCAGAACATTCATCTGCCAGAGTTCTCCGATGCTGTACTCCTCAATCCAGTCCGCAAGACTCTCGGGTGTCGGCTCGGTAATCGTTGTTGTGCCGCGGTTCATGTCAACGATCAGAATCCGGGAACCGGTACTCTCTTCTGCGGGACCGAACGCATTCAGGAGCTGTACCGACTGGGTGGATACCAGCAGTTGTGCGCTTCTGCTTGCCAGCTTCATCAGATCCGCAAGCACTGCAACCGCAAACGGGTGCAGCCCCAGTTCCGGTTCATCAATCAGAATCATCCGCGGCGGAGCAGGCTGCAGGAGAAGGACTGCAAGGTTCATGAATCGTGCGGTCCCGTCGGACAGTACGTGCAGTCCAAATGCATGGCCGCCCGCCTGTTTGTCTGTCCAGAACAGTGTTACGGCGCCGTTCTCCTCACGGAACAGAAAATCTCCGAACTGCGGGAATATGAGCCGAATGGTGTCGGTGATCTTTTCAAGGTACCCGGGTTCCGTCTGTTTGAGCCGGAACAAAAACTCCGTCAGCCGCCGCTCGTCCTCTGCTCCCGTACACCGGCTCTGGAACCGGTAGGTTGTCCAGCTCTGCAGATGCAGCCGGAAACTTTCCCACGAGGGATCTTCGTGTGCTCCTGCAAATATTCCCGTCTCAACCGTATCAGACGAAACCAGTTTCAGCGTCTTGTCCCCTGTCGTGAGGATCAGTTGCTCGGATGCTATGCGGCATCCGCTGTCTGGAGCGGGATGAAGATGTATCTCATAGAAACTATCTCCGAACTCCGCCCTCAGCACGATTTTATCGGTCTGTTTGGTTCCGTACCGGAACAGTACCTCAGGCCCGCCGCTCTCGGCAACATACGTCTGCAGTTTTCCCGTCGTGACTGCATGAAGCAGCTCAAATATACCGAGAATATTGCTCTTCCCCGACCCGTTCGATCCTATCAGAAGGTTAATGCGGTCAAGCGGGAAGTCGGCATCTTCAATTGAGCGAAATCCTGCAATCCGTACGCGTGAGATGTCTGGGGCATTCATTATTTGTCAGTATCGCTGTGGGGGGTATTAAAGCTGCGTCTTTAGGCGGCATTGTCCATAAATTCATTTATTTTCCTATGAGTGATCGTCATTGATCGAATTTCAGCCCGCGAGTCGCAGGTCTTTGTGTTGCCCGCCGCATCACGGAAAAACACTGAATGGCATGCATTCTGTGTGCTCCGCAAGCGACTCACGAAGAAAGATCCAACGCTGCAAACCCCAGAGTAGAAATAGCAACTCCGGGAAATATAATCCCATATATGACAGACCAGGAAATCTTTTCCGACCTTTCCCGCATCGGAAAACGCCTCTTCACCGAGCATCTCGTCGGCGGAAACTTCGGAAACATGAGCGCACGCTACGCCGACGGGTACTTTATCACCCGCACCGGATCCTACCTTGACGCAGATCCGGCGCAGGCGGTCCTCATGCCCTTGAACGGCAGGGTTACTCCCGGAGCATCCAGCGAGTGGCGGGTACACACGGCAATCTACAATGAAGCAGAGCAGCACGCAGCAGTTGTCCATGCCCACCCGGCCCATGCCGTCGCACTCTCCCTTCTGGTGGAGGATGAGATACGCACCATCGACAGCGAAGGAAAAATGCTTGCACCCTCCATTGCCGTCGTGGACGGAGCGCCCGGGACACAGGAACTGGCCGACGCTGTTGCACAAGGACTGCATAGTGCAAACGTGGTCATTGCAAGAGGGCACGGAACGTTTGCCGCAGGAAAAGATCTGGATCAGGCGTACCTGTTTACCTCCCTCGCAGAACACTGCTGCAAAATATTACACTACACAAAACTCTACCGGCAGTAACGTAACACCAGAGCTGCCAGGCAAAAAAATATTTTTTAGAGGAGGGGATCGATGTACTCGCTGATCCGCGGGACGGACACCGCACCAACCGGAACACATGTTCCGTTGATCAAAATGATCGGCAGCGGCGGATGTTCGGCGCGAACAATTTCCTTGATACGGTCGGGAATCTCTTTGTCAAGCGGCACCAGTTCAATGGAAACCTTGTCGCCGTACTTTTCCCTGAGTGCATCACGCAGTGCCGGGAATGCAAAGGACAGCTTCTCTTTCTGGTAGCACTCCGTAAGTCCGCAGGAACGCTCGGCATCACAGGGGAACGGGCCGCAGGGACGATAGGTGTAGCCGACAACCTCAACGGTGATCTGAGTCATGGATACTGTATTGAACGTCTGATAAAAAGGGTTTTGTGAAAATTACTTCCAGAGGAAGGTATGGCACATAACCGGACGGCATGCACCTTCCCTAAAATATGGGATTAGTAGAGAGGGATCAGCAGCGCTTCAAGGCGGGATGCATCCGTCACACCCTCAAGACGGTGGACAACTTTACCGTCCTTTTCGATGATGAGGGTAGGAACCACGCTGATCTGGTATTTGTTTGCAAGGTCGGGGAACTGATCCACATCCACCTTCTTCACATCCACCTTGTCCCCGATCTTTGCCGCGAGCGAGTCAATAATCGGACTCTGGATTCTGCACGGACCGCACCAGGTCGCAAAGAAATCATATAACACGGGTTTTGTCATAGTTACTCGTATGACAGGCAGATTAATATAACTTCTCTTTGGGGAACGCAGAAAAAATAGAGGGAATATTTCCCGGAAAATAATATTATTCTGCTTCGTATAATGCCGTAATCACATCGCGATCGAACAGCATGCCGGACAGACGCTGATCATTATCGATGATCGGCATCTGGTCCACACGACCGCGTTTCATCTTTAAGGCACAGTCGCTGATCTCGGCATTGTTCGGGACGGAAATGACCTTTGTCACCATGACATCCTTAACCGGACGGTTTGGAAGCTCCACTTTGGAGATACCATAGGAGATGGTATGGTTGTCGCGGATACTCTCCCAGGTCCACTCATCATCGTCTGTTCCGGTGGAGAAGTCGCTGGTCTGCACATCATCCTCAATGCGGGAACAGCGGATTAAGTCGCGTTCTGAGATAATGCCGGTCAGTTTGTTCTCGGAGTTTAAGATAGGCATTGCATCCACTTCTGCAAGCTCCATGATTCTGCCGACAACGGGAAGCGGGGTCTCCTCCCAGATGGCAAAGGTCTGTTTGTCAACAAGCCGGTCGCGAATCTCGCGTTTGTCATTGATCTTGGCAACAGCGCTGACCAGATCGGAGACACTCAGAAGACCAACCAGTTTGTTCCCCTCAACAACCGGAAGACGGCGGATGTTACAGTTGGTCATAACTTCCGCCGCCTCGGCAAGCGTTGCATCCGGACGGATGGTCAGCGGCTCGGGGCTCATCAGAAGCGCAATCTGATTTTCCTCTGCATTGTGCAGAATGTCTTTTCTGGTGACAATGCCGATCAGCTGATCGCCTTTTACTACCGGTACACCAGAGATACCGGTGCGCTTCAGAATCCGGAGAACGTCGTCCCGGCTGGAGGGAATCTCCACGGACACAACATCCTTTGTCATGTAGTCTTTTGCCAGCATTTCTTCAGTTGTCATGGAACACCTTCGTATGTTGTACGAATCTTCTTGTCTGTGACTTGGGCATTACACATCTTCCCAAAGGGAAAAGTTAGAATTACGTTAGGGCTATTGATGTAAAAACAGTTCTATCCGGCACAATGGATGATCTGCTTGGCAGGATCTGTTCTGATGTGGAAAAAAGCCGGAATCATTGCAGAAACCCCGGCAAAAGGGACAAAAAATTTCCCTCTCCCAAAGGGGATCAGATGCTACGCGCAGAAAAAGAGAAGGATTCCCTGATAAAATTTGTGCGAATATTTCAGGTCCGGACAATTAAGATGTTGGTTTTGCCGTAGTTAACCACATAGGAGGAAACACTGCCCAGCAGCAGGCGGTCCAGTTTGGATTTGCCGAGGGAGCCGACAACGATCAGATCTGCACCGATCTTGGTCGAAATTTCAATGATGGTGTCTCCCGCATGGCCTGCCTCAATGTGCGGCTCGACGGTGACGCCTTGCTGTTTTGCATCCTCGACAAGTTCTGCAATGACCTGATGCCCCTCCTTTTCAAACCGTTCGTAGATCAGTTCCCAGGTGGTGTCCACCGGTGCGGGGCTGACGATGCCTGACTCTATGACATAGATTACGTGGAGTTCGGCTTTGTTCTGTTTCGCCAGTTCGACCGCCCGTGAAAATGCCCGCCGGCTGATCTCGGACCCGTCAATTGCTACAAGTATTTTGGAAAACATGACTGTGTACCTCCGATTATCTCGTTATGATTACTTATCCTCTCCAAAACTTAAAAAGAGTTCGGAGCTGGCAAGAGATCCGTTTCATCCGCGGATAACCATAATATTCCGCATGCTGTACTGGGTTACATAGGCGGAAACACTGCCGAGCAGCAGACGATCCAGATGGGATTTGCCAAGAGATCCGACAACAATCAGGTCGGCGTCTATCTCGTCGGCGGTGCTGACGATTCTGTCGCCCGGGTGACCGGAGACAAGGTGCGGAGTAAAGGAAACACCTGCCTCTTTTGCGGTATTTTCAAGTTCGTCAAGCAGCATTTTTGCGTCCGTCCCGGTCCTGGTCTGGTTTGCGGGACTGTCGTCCTTCCATATGTGGGAACTGTTGACGACTGTAATCGCATGCAGTTCGGCATTGTCTTCCCTGGCGAACTCAAGAGCCCGGGAGTACGCTATCCGGCTGATCTCAGAACCATCCAGCGCCACAAGAATTCTGGAAAACATGATAATTCTACTGTCGCGTTATAAGAATAAAAAATGTCGGATGGTTCTGGCATTGTACCCAAATTCGTTTATTGGCAACGAATGATCGTTGTTGATCAAATTTCAGCCCACGATTCGCACGGAAGAGCCGTGCGAATCGTGAGATGTTCTGGAATAAAGGTGCAAT
>DALTYF010000254.1 GCA_029986195.1 Methanocorpusculum sp.
CCCATGTGGCGTTTGATGGAGCTGATGGTGCGTCCCGGGTTGGTGATTGCCTGACGTTTTGCGACGTTTCCTACCAGCCGTTCGCCGTCTTTGGAGAAGCCGACGACGGAAGGCGTTGTCCGGAATCCTTCGGCGTTTGCGATGACGATCGGGCTGCCGCCTTCCATGACGGCAAGGCAGGAGTTGGTTGTTCCAAGGTCGATTCCAATTACTTTGCTGCTGATTTTATCTGCCAATTGTTTCACCTTTGTGTGGTATTCATTCATTTCCGCGTGATACGGCAACTTTTGCATGACGGAGCACTTTGTCATGCATGATGTAGCCGCGTATTGCTTCGTCGACGATGGTGCCTTCGGGCGAGTCGGACGGGATGTGGGCGACTGCTTCGTGCCGGTTGGGGTCAAACGGGGATCCTTCGGCATTCATGGGTTCTACACCGTTGCGGGAAAGGACGGAGAGATACAGTTTGTGTATCTGTTCGAGTCCTGACCTGAGATCGTCGTCACCGCCTTTGAGTGCACGTTCGAAGTTGTCCAAAACGTCAAGCATGTCGCGTGCAAACTTTTCGTTCGCGTAGCGAACGGTGTTTTCTGCATCACGCTGGGTGCGTTTTTTGTAATTTTCAAACTCTGCGACGAGACGGAGATACCGGTCGTTTACTTCATCATATTTTCTGGTGAGTTCGGCAACCGGATCAACCGGAGTCTCTTCAACGGTAGTCACCGGAGGTTCTTCCGCCGCCGGTTTTTCTTCTACCGGGGTTTTCGTTTTTTTCTCCATGGTAATTACCTGATACTTGTACAATTAATTATTTGTATTGCAGTTCTATATAAACATTTGTTTTAAGGAGATTTGAGGATATTTGGCAGTTTGATAAAAGAAGAGGTTTGCACGCGATTTCCAAAAATTCAGATCCAATTGACAGTTACCAAAGGTAAGGGAGCGCGGGAGGAGATGTTACCTTCCGGGTTTGTCCGGATTGGTGTTAGGATCTTTTTTGCGGTAGAGTTTTCCGAGTTTCCAGCAGAGGGCGGCGAGGGCAACTGCGGTGGTTACGGGGAAGAGAAAATGCAGCCAGCCGCGGAAGGTGTTGACGTGTTCTACGGGAATGTTCTGGAGGGGGGAGCCTTCGTAGGCATGCATTTTGAGGATGGCGGCGTCAACGATTGGCATGCCGTAGGTTTCAAAGAGCGAGCTGAGGAGGACGTCGGCGGCGAATATTGCAAGGAAACAGCAGGTGGCAACGGCTATCCAGAGTCTGCGGATCGTTTTGCCCATGATGGTTGTATCGGTATCGATTCTGCATAAATGTTTTCCCGGGGACGATTTTACCGGTGAAACATCTGCCGGAGATATCTGCGGTTTAACCGGGAGATGGTGGCGGCAAGCGGGATGTGTGCCGGGCAGATGACTCTTCGCAGGAGAGGGATTTGGAGCAGTGGGCGGTGGTTCTGGGTACGGCGGTTTTTGCAATAGTTGCCTGCTGTCTGCTGTCAGGAGTCTGCATTATCATCCGCGATGCGGCGTTTGCGGCAAACGCCCCGCAGAAGGTGTCCGTCCCGGTATAGTTCGGGCAGACTTCCAGACAGCAGCCGCACATGATACAGGAGGAGGCAGCATAGAGGAGATCAAACTCGTCTGATGCTGCGGTTTCGTTTTCCTGCAGCCAGAGTTTCAGTTCTTTGAGGGAGTCGTACATGCAGCTGCGATCAACGCGGAGATCGGCGATGAGCGGAAATTTACTGAGCGGTTCCAGAAGGACGACAGGACCCGTATCGCCGAACATGGTGCTGCAGGCAAGACGGGGAACGTGGTTGATTACCATGGCACAGGCTCCGCAGAGGTTCTGATCGCAGCTGCATTCCCATTCGACCGGGGTTGCGATCCGGGCGTTGAGATCGTCGAGCAGGTGGGTGATCGGAGTGTCCGTTTCTGCTTCAATGGGATATTCTGCATATGTTTCGCCGCGTTTGATT
>DALTYF010000029.1 GCA_029986195.1 Methanocorpusculum sp.
GCCCGAATCCAGTCAATATCACTGCGGTACAGCTGGCGGAGATCCTTTAAGCCCATCCGCAGCATCGAAACGCGGGACACCCCCAGCCCCCAGGCAAGAACCGGACAATCAATACCCCACGGCGCGGTAACCTCCTTACGGAACACACCCGCACCGCCGAGCTCAACCCAGCCGAGTCCGTCAACCCAGACCTCGGGCTCCACCGACGGCTCGGTATACGGGAAGTAACCGGGCCTAAACCGCACCGACTCAAAGCCCATTCTGCCGAAAAACTCCTTGAAAAAGCCGAGCAGATGACCAAACGTCAGATCCTTGTCCATCACGATACCCTCCAGCTGCTCAAACTCCGGCAGATGGGTCGGGTCAATCGTCTCATGGCGGTACACCCGGGAAATAGAGAACGCCTTCACCGGCGGGTTCGGATTCTTCGCCAGATGCTGAATTGACAGAGAAGTACTGTGCGTCCGCAGAACACACCTGCGGGCAATCTCCGGACTCCACTCACCGCCCCATCCGGTCGAACCCGTATCGCCGCCGGTCATATGGATGTCCCGGATCTTCTCCCATCCCTGCGGCAGATCAATCTCCTCTGCGAGGTGGAACGTATCCTGCATCTCGCGGGCCGGGTGGTCCTGCGGCTGATACAGGGAATCAAAGTTCCAGAACGCATTCTGCACAATCGATCCGTGGAACTCCGTAAATCCCATCTCGAACAGCAGCGCGCGAATCTCATCAAGGATCTGCTGATTCGGGTGCACCCGTCCGCCGTAGACCTTCTTCGGCAGTTTGTCCACACTGTAACGGCGCAGCGGCAGACTCTTCCACTCACCGGAAAGAATCTGCTCGCGGGAAAGCGTTCCGACCTCCTCACGAAGATCAAGACCCGCCGCCGCAACCTCCGCACCCGCAGGCGTGAGGGAGATGTTCCACGACACCGTCTCCGTGACCTCGGCAAGACCGCGTTTCACCAGCTCTTTGCATCCCGCCGTTCCGGCGACCGGATTTCTCAGCGCAGCTTCATCCTCACCCTCCGGCACATCTGCCGCCGCCGTAACAACTCCCTTCTCGATGACAATCCAGTTCTTCTTACGCAGCCAGCCGATCGCAATCTTCGATAACGGATGCTTTGTCAGCTCCCCCATCGGGGTAGGCCCCTGCATACTCGCAAGAACCTGCCGCTCGGGAAGACCCTCGGCTGCATACTTCTTTCCTTCCTCGGTCAGAACCGCAGTCTCCGCAACACGCTTCTCCAGCACTGCAAGACCGTGATCGGCGCAGAGATGCGCCCACTGCACCACGGCATCCGCCGGGGCATGTAATTTCTCCGCAAGTGCTGCCGCGTCCGCAGACTTCATCTCCGCAAGACTTGCAAGCACACGCTTTTCATTTATTGTCAGATCCATCGTTTACCACTCCGCCATATGCGCAACCTCATCGCGCTTCTCCTTGAACTCCCGTAAGAAAGTCCTGACCCGCTCAAGCGTCTCCTTCTTACAGGTCCCGCACATCAGCTCTCCCGCCCTGCAGGCACGGCACATCTCGGCAAGCTCTGCGTCACTCTCCTGCATGTGGAATCTGTTCAGCTGATAAATCGAACACTTCTCCGGCTCGCCGCCGAGCTTCTTCTGCTCCTCAAGCGTCTGTCGTCCGCCGGTAAGTGCTCCCATAATCTTCTTCTTGACATCCTTGTTGGGATCATCAAACCAGACCAGACTGCCCGGAACACTCGAAGACATCTTGCCCCCTTGCAGTCCCTGTAAGAAACTGTGGTAGGTTGCCGACGGCAGCAGGAACCCGAAACCCCCGAACGCGCGCTCAACCTCCCGCACAACCGCATCGACTTCATCTGCGGTATGTCCGGCGGGCAGATCGATATGTCCCTCATACTTCTTTGCACCGCCAAACCGCTTTGCCACCGCGTCCAGTGCGCTCTCCGGCGCATTTTTGACACGGATACTGATATAGGTACCGCGATCCTCCACCAGAAACA
Organism: Methanocorpusculum sp.; assembly: GCA_029986195.1. Lineage (GTDB taxonomy): Archaea > Halobacteriota > Methanomicrobia > Methanomicrobiales > Methanocorpusculaceae > Methanocorpusculum. The sequence continues at coordinate 1,991 of DALTYF010000029.1, forward strand.
TCCGGAGCGCATTCGTAATATCACGGGTCAGCCGGATATGCGGATCCTGATCAATTCCCACCGGGACAACCGTCGGGGCAGTGCCTGCCGTCAGCTGCGGGTAGAGAATATCTGCAACCTGCATCGAAACCGAGACCGCATGGGCAAGCTCGGTCTGTGGTCCGAACCCGTAAATTGCGGACAGCTCTGAGAAGTTGACCTTCGTCGCCGCCTCGAACGCGAGATCCTTTAACGCATTGTTGCGGCGCTGGGAATATATCTCACCGGAAAAACCGAGCGCATACAGACACTCCATATACTCACGGGCATACCGGTCGCACGCATCCCAGGACAGACCGCGGACCGCATGCGCCTCGCGGTCTGCCATGGAGATGAATCCTTTTCCTCCCTGCTGAATGTGCCAGACAACCTCCTTCATGACCATCAGGTGACCAAAGTGGGGATGACCGCTCGGCATAAAACCTGTCAGCACATGGAACGGTTTCTTCTGTGCAATCGCATCCGCCACCGCATCATAGCCGCGATGACCCGCGACAATATCGCGGCGGATAAACACCGGCTGGTCAGCTATCTTTTCCTTGACCGGTGCAAAGGGTTCAATACCAAAATCGGCAATCAGCCGGTTAATATCCATTTTGGGCGTACTGGACCAGGGATTAATCTGTTCTGCCATAAATCTCACAATTTAGTTATGTTATAGTTTCATACGGGCAAATTCGATGAAGGTGACACCCGCCTCATCCATACAGGCAAAGAGCATCTTCTTTTTCACACTGTGGGCAAGCCGGACCGACCGGGAAATAACACTCATCGGCATGGAATGTTCCCGTCCGCAGGCATGCACCAGCATCTCGGAATGTTTTCCCTCTTCGGTGTACACGCGGAAATGATGACCGTACTTGTAGCCGGTCCGGGGTGACCAGCCGATACCGCGGAAGTACCGGTACACGGTCATCTTGTCTGCGAACTCCGGATCATATGCTGCTGCATGCGCCTCATACTCCTCAGCGGTCATCGCCGGGGTGAGCGAAAGGCTCCCGGACTCCAGCAGCCAGCAGACCTCGACCGGTGCAAGAAACAGCCGGGTTGCATCCAGCATCGTACCATACCAGCTGTCCTTGAGTATCCTGGTGATACCGGTTCCGTCCTCCGCAACATAGGCAGGCGTCCCTGCTAAGATTGCCGAAATATCCGGCAGACTCTCCGATGCGGGGGGAACAGACCCCTCTTTTGCCGCGGGACGGGTAATCCGTATCTCATAGTAGGTCAGCTCGTGTTCATCATCAACCACGGCAAGCAGAAACTGCTTGCGCATGTTTGCCGCGGTCTGTGCCTCGCGGAGAACAACCGAGAGATCCACCATATCGCGTTCCGATAAAACACGGAGCAGATACTTTGACTGCCCGTGTCCCGGCCGCTGACCGCGGGGAAAGACCCGGAAATCCTGGGGTCCTGTAGTGATCACAAACCCGCGCTCGCGGATATCACGATACACCGTGAATCTGCGGAGAAATCCGGGTGATACAGCACTCTCGGCAAGAAGGGAATCAAAGGACCAGCCGTCGATCTGAATCTTTCCGCGCGCTGTTAGGTAGAGGGCTTCCACGACGGCAAGCCGGAGGTTTCCGGTTTTTTCCACGCGGCCGTAACCGTTCTGCTCGTAGAAAACCTTTGCCTCCGGCGGTGCCAGAACCTGTGTGCCATCGAATTGTGCCTTCACGCGGGTATAAGTTTGTTTTATGGAATCATTAAAGGGGCGTCTTCTGCCCGGTGGTATCCACAAACATACTAACTAATACCCAAACGTAAAACATACTATACATGATTCGATATGCAAAAGCAGTTCTCGTTCTTCTGCTGATGACAGTCATCTGCTGCGGAGGAGTCTCCGCCGGCACCGTTGAGAATCTCAACGTGACCTATCAGCTTGGCGGGACCTATATCAATGCAGAAGCTGTTGCTCCTGCGGACGGCGGAGGTTTCTTCCTCGGCATGGCCAACAGCTCCGGTGCCGTCCTGCTGAAAACCGATGATTCGGGAAAGGAAATCTGGCGCTCGCCCCTCCCCGGTGACGACGTCCGGACCCTCATCCCTCTTGATGACGGGGGAGCAGCTCTCACTACGATCGTCAGAACCGTTGACGGATCTAAAGAGACCGGCTACACCTTTGGCGGCGACACCTATCTTGTCAGAGTTGACAAAAGCGGCAGCATCCTCTGGCAGCAGAAGCTTCAGGATATCGGTGCGGGAGACATTGCCGTCTCCGGAAACGTGATCCACTTTGCCGGATGGTTCTGGGAGGATAATGCCGGATTTACCCAGACCTATCTGCTCTCAACCGGTGCCCCGGGCAACGACCAGATCCGTCTGGGTAACGAGACCGCGCCCATGATTCCGCTGGCGATGCTTCTTGAGGATGACGGTACACTCGTCCTTACCGGCGGAACCACCTCCTATCTTACCGAGGAAAGCGCCCATGCCTGGATTGCCAAAGTCAGAGGCGGCGTTGTCCAGAGCCAGAGCATTATACGGACCGGCAGCGCGGATCCGATGTACGGCGCAGGTGCATGCGGCTATGCCATCACCCGTGCACAGGACGGCGGCTACCTCGTGGTCGGCTCCAACCCGCCGTTCGGCGTCACATGGGCCGACGGCCTCGGCTGGGCAGCACATATTACAAGTGATCTTTCCAACGCCTGGGTCAACGAACTTCCCGGATGCTACGTCCCCTACGCCGTTGTTCAGTTCGGCAGCGGATACCTCATTGCCGGTATGGACGGTTATGACGACCCGGTCTGGCTGACGCTTTCGGTCGGCGGTGCAATCACCGAACTTGAAAAAATATCCCAGAACGGCAAACGGTCCATGTTTAATGATGTCACATCCATCTCCACAGGCTCCGCCGCACTCGTCGGCTGGATCATGAAGGACAGCTCTGCCGGAGGCATACTTCTCACCCTTTCCGACACCGAAACCCCGACGGCAGCACCTGCCGGCTCTGCCGACACGGAATGGGCAGGCATCTGGATTGCCGGTGCCGCAGCGGTAATTCTTGTCCTCGCCGGAGCGGCGTACTTCCTTTTAATCCGGAAACCCGAACCAGCGAAAAAGAAGTCCGCAAAAAAAGGCGGAAAGAAAAACTAATTTAAAATCTTTTTTTAGTATGATATCGGACGGGGCGGAATCTTTATCGGCTCCATCTGATAGCCTTTCGGCACCTCGATCTCAAAACAGCAGGCAGGATACCCCTGCGTCATGCACTCGATCTCCTCCACCTGCACCGGCTGTTTAAAGTATGCCGAGAAAATCGCCGTCAGAACCCCGCGTGAAATAACACAGCAGCCGTGTTCCGTCTTCGGCAGCACCATGCACTCGTAGCATTTGTAAATCTCCAGCCGCAGCGGCGACGTGGAACGGATGCGCATATCCCCAAGCCCCGTACCGTACCCAGAACTTGATCACATTCTTAATCGTCTTTTCCAGTGTCTCTGCAACCAGATACACCGAGACCGATTCACCCAGCATCTCGCCTCCCCGCAGCATGATCGGATCGATTCTGATCCCCGCCTCAATCAGCGCCACCTGAATAATATGGGGAATAATCTGGCGGTAATCAACATTGTCGTACTTGATATAACACTGACGGATCAGCTCCCGGAACTCATTGTTTCCGGTCTGACGGCACGGCTGAATGTCGGCAAGATGTGACGCAGTCAGATAATACATCTTTTTGCGGGCATCTCCCGGAACCGACCGGGACGCAATAAGTCCTGAATCAATCAGAGAGTTGACATGCACCGACACCGTTGACTTGGACAGACCGGTGTACTCCATAATCCGGGAAAAAGAGACCTCCCCCTCATCACGGATAAGAAACAGGATACTGTTTCTGACCGGACTGCTTACCGCCGTGACCGTGCCGTCACTGGAAAACAGTCGGAGATGCTGGGCATTATCTATATCTGGCATGGTATTTTTCACGGCTTTTCGCGTCTGTTTTTCGAAAAACCTAACTGGCATATCATTTGCCGCGAACAGATAAGAATGTTCGTGATGATGCAAAGAAAGTACTGGTGAACTACCAGAAAAAAAAGATTAGTTGAAGGGATGGACCGCCGCGTTCTTCTTTGCCAGAACCTCATCCACCTTCGGCTCACCGGTAACGGCACGCTTGATTGCAAGCTTTGTTGCCTCATAGTTCCAGTCGTGCACCTTCTTCTTGTCTGCCGCATCCCACTCAATGAAAACGGAGGCAATGATCAGCAGATCCTCGGCCTTCTCTTTGGGAATAACTCCCTCCTCAACCGAATCCATAACAGCCATTGCAACCGCATGCTGGGCGGGACCGAACATCATTACCGCCTGGCCTGCGTTTTTCATGGTAACTTTATTGACCATCAGTGTTACCGGCTTTGGCGGCAGATTCGGGGTGACCACTGCAAGAAGCGGCGTGTGTCCTTTCTGCGGAGAAGCAAGCGCACTCACAAAGGCCTGTTCAACGGAACTTCCCTTTGGTCCGATCACCAGATCGATGTGGGCAACTTCCGCACCCTCACCGACCAGTGCTTCTCCAAACATTACACGGGTAAACGGAGAAATTGCTCCTCCGACCGCATTGTCAACGCTTTGTAAAAATCCCATATTGGTACCTCGCGGGCTGATGTCAGATCCGTTCCGGGTCTGCTCATCTGTTCATATGGTGATGACTGCTTAAATATTTGCTCTTCGGGGATACAAGATCTCCTGACATCCCGTCCATCATCTGTGCTGTAATATCTCAGATTCACAACGTAAATTTATTGTAAAAACACTCTTTATCCCTAAAATTTAGTACATCAATTGAACTAAATGTACCTGGTACAAAAGTGCCGCAATCTAATATGTATTAAATATCAAGAACAAATATGTGAGCAACCACCAGACACCGCGGCTTTATATTCTGCTGCGGTCCGGGATGGGGAATTACCATGTTAAAAGCAGTAAAAATTAAGAACGGCGTCTACTGGGTAGGAGCCATTGACTGGAACATTCGTGACTACCACGGCTACACACTTCCGGGAACCACCTACAACGCATACCTCGTCATCGGCGACAAGGTTGCACTGATTGACGGAACCTACCCCGGACACGAGTGGCAGCTGATTGAACGTATTGAATCCGTTCTCCCGCTGGAGAAGATCGACTACATCGTTGCAAACCACATTGAGATCGACCACTCCGGTTCCCTCCCGCTTCTCTCCAAGAAGCTCCCGAATGTCCCGATCTACATGACCGAGATTGCCAAGAAAGGATTTGCACGCCACTATGACACGAGCGCATGGAACATTCACACCATCAAGAACCTTGAGACTCTGCCCCTTGGCGGCGGCAAGACCCTGACCTTCCTTGAGGCACCGTTCCTCCACTGGCCCGACTCCATGTTCACCTACCTCGGCGAAGACAAGATCCTCTTCCCGAACGATGCATTCGGCCAGCACGTTGCATCCAGTGAGCGTTTCGACGACGAACTCGGCATTGATGTCGCCATGGAACACGCGGCAAAGTTCGTGGCAAACCTGATCGTCCCGCTCTCCCCGAAGGTTCTCAAGAAACTCGGTGAAGTTACCGAACTCGGCGTGCCCATTGAGATGATTGCACCGTCGCACGGTATCATCTGGAGAAGTCACGCAGCAGACATCATCAACGCCTACGTCAACTGGGCCAACGGCGTGTCCAAGAACAAGATCACCATCGTCTATGACACAATGCACTACTCGACCGGCATTGCAGCCCAGTACATTGCCGAGGGAGCAATCTCCGAAGGAGTTGAGGTCAAAGTTGATCTCCTCAAGGACGGACGCTATGAAGGTGTCCACAGATCCGATGTCGTCCGCGACATTCTCGACTCAAAAGCGGTCATCGTCGGTTCGCCCACCCTCGAAGACTATCCGCTGCCGACGGTTGCCGGCTTCCTGTACTATCTGATGGGAATCAGACCGGGCAAACAGACCCAGAAGAAGATCGGATTTGCCTTCGGATCCAACGGCGGCAAAGGCGGAGCGCCCAAAGTCATCACCGAACTTCTGGAAAAGGCAGGCATTCAGATCTGGCACGACCCGGTCGAGTTCACCTACCGTCCGGACCAGGCAGACAAGGAAAAGTTCTTCAAACTCGGTCAGGAAATCGCAAAAGAGATCAAAAAGATGCCGTAAGTCAGGGAATCAGTTCCCGCATCTTCTTTTTTTACGATATCGCGTCAGATCCCGTTTTCATCCGGAAAACAACCCTGTACCACAGACCTGAAAAGAGAACGATTGAATTTTCGTAGGTGTGAGACAGAACTCCCCTCTTCCCCGCAACTACACTAGTACTCTCTACGTATTCCGTTATCAATCTTGCGGACAAATGGGAGTTGCACCTTTATTCCTGAGCATCCCACGGAAAACACAGAACACGCAGAAACTTTCAACCGCCTGTGATGCCACGAAAAGATTTAGTCGCTTTTTTTGGTTCATGTGCTTTCCTCCGC
>DALTYF010000255.1 GCA_029986195.1 Methanocorpusculum sp.
GTGATCCCGAGTTTTTTGAACAATGGCGGGATATCCGTAATTCCCGGAAAGATGGGGGAGATAAAACAGGTCGTACGAATCCCTGCCTCATGAAACACCTGCACTGCTTTCAGCCCCCGGGTGATGCTGACCGCTGCATCCATATCTTTCTGGAATGTTTCGTCCAGCGTATTGATCGACCAGGAGACGCGGGCATGGGGGAATGTTTGGATGAGATCCAAATCCCGCAGTACCAGATCAGATTTTGTGGCAATGGTTATCGCGGCGCCGCTTTCCTGCAGCTGCAGCAGAAGTTCCCGTGTTCGTTGGTAGACTTTTTCCTGCGGATTGTAGGGGTCGGTGACGGATCCAATAAACAGGTGTTTTCCGGCATACTTTTCCGGGTTGCGGATTTTTGGCCAGTATTTGACGTCCAGAAATGCTCCCCAGGGCTCCGGATGGCGGGTAAAGCGTTTCATAAAGGAGGCATAGCAGTATTTGCAGGCATGTGTGCAGCCTACATACGGATTCACGGAGTAGTCCCCTACTGGGAAGATTGGATTTTGTCAGAATACTTTTTACGGTGATTTTCTGTATGTTCATGGCAGGACAGTCCGGGATAGTTTCTGTCAATAGGGATTGGTTTCAGAACAGTTCTGCACCGTGGTTCTGGCCGCGGGTGGCGATGACGAGTCCGTCTTCTCCGAGGAGTTCCTGCGTTGCGCCGACAATGTCTTTGTTCGCACGATCGTAGACGGTGAAGAGGGTCGGGCCCGAACGAGCTGAGACCGACACCGTAGGCGCCTGCGTCCCGCATGTTGTGCATGAGGCTGGTGAGTTCCGGCGGCTGGAGTGTCATCTCGATTTTATTGAAGCCGACGGCCTGAATCTGATCGAGGGCGTGACCGAATGCTTCGATGTCGTGTTCGATCAAGAACGGGATGAGGTTCATGAAGACGAGGTGGGAGACCTGTTCGACGTCGGTTTTGGGTACCGGGCAGTGGGTCTGGAAGATGTTTTTCTCGGCGGCACCGTTTTGTACCGGTTGCCGAACGCGGGGACGGCGAGGAGAACGCCCCAGTCTTCGGGGAAGGGGTATCTTCCCAGGAGACATGCGGGTCTGGCGGTGGAGACGGAGCTTGGCATGAAGCTGCTTTTTTTCTTTTTTGCTGTGGCCGCCGTCGGCGATGAATCCGCCGAGGTCGAAGGCGTGTACACCGATACCGGAGGTTCCGCCGCGTCCGACGAGTTCGGCAAGTTCAGTGCTGGCAGGGTGGTGACCGGACAGTTCGGCGATGAGTTTAGCGGCGGCTAAGGACATCTGGGTGCCGGAGCCGAGGCCGGAGTGGGCGGGATAGAGCTGGTGAACGGTGAAGTGATATCCTGTTCCGGGTGCGTACCGGGCGGCCGCTTTTTCTGCGGCGGCGATTACTTTATTGATGCAGGCGTTTCGTTCTGACTGGCTGCCTCCGGCGGTTTCGGTGAACTCGATGGTGATCTCTTTGTCTGCGGGGACGGCTTCGAGGATGAAGTGGGGATCGGCGAGGGTTAAGCCGATGCCGCCGTCGATTCGCCCGTAGGAGCCGTTGAGGTCAATCAGGGTGATGTGGAGCCGTGAAGGGGTTTGTATTTTCATGGGTGGCTTCCTTTTGTCTGTGTTGTGTGGTTGGGGAGAGGTAATGAAGGTTGCGGGTTTTCAGACAGTTTTTTTCCTGGCAGAGGGAAACGGTACTCTCCGGGTATTTGATGACTTGATGACTTGATGACTACTGATTACTGACGTCACCAGAATTTTTTGAAAAATGAGATGCCCCCGTCTCTCTCATCATGAGAGAGATATGGGATATATGTTCTCTTGTGTTATGTATTTCTCTTTATAAGTATATAAGCAAGCAGACTGTCCCGGAGAAGGAAAATGATTCTGGCCACTACTCTTTCAAAAACCAGATGACATCAGTAATCAGTCATCACCAAATCATCAAAAAAAACCCAAAAG
>DALTYF010000256.1 GCA_029986195.1 Methanocorpusculum sp.
GGGCTTTCTGGTCTGTGATTTTTTTTGCGGACGGTTTTTTCGCGGGTGCGGATATTTTTTGTATTCGTGCGGCACAGTGAGAATATATTGGTCAGGATTGCTATTTCTAATCTGAGGTTCATCCGTACCGCCGCAGGCGGAACGGATGAGCCTCAGGGAGCTGCGGTCGCAGCGGCTGACGGGAAAAGGGAGGCAAAAAGGAAATGATCAGGCGCACATGAGATGAGGAGTTAGAAGAAGTCAAACTCCTCATCATCAACTTCCTCCGGAAGGAAGGCCGTGTCATAGACCTCGGAAAGGTACCTGATGAAGAACACCGTAATCGGCACAAGCGCGAAGATATAGAGAATATACAGCACCGTCATAATAACAATATTGTTTGAAAACAACTGCGAAAGCGACACCACCACAAACGTCACCATCAGGTAGAGAATACTCATAACCACCAGTGAAAGAATGTAGTCGTACCAGCCAATCTTGCTGATAATCCCGGTGATCGTCTTCAGGCTCACCGCCTCACGGATGGAACCTGTCCGGCAGAGATGCGTAATCCCGATAAACGCAAACAGAAGAACAATCAGCGTCGTAATAAACTGAATGGCAGCATAGGAAAAGACCGTGCCCACATAGATCATCCCTTCCGTCTCAAGGAAATCCGCGGTTGAGTACATCCCCGTATCCGGGAAGAAGTACATAAAGATCAGCATATAGATTACCGAGATGATGATCAGCGGAATTGCATAGATGATAACGGTAATATTGATTCTCCAGCCGTTGAAGAACAGTCCCCAGAGGTTCCCCGTATCCGGCATCGAATCGCCGGAACGGAACAGACGATAACAGTATCCCTGCATCAGCGGAACAAAGAAAATGCAGGACAATCCAAGCAGCAGAGCAAGATACTGCAAAAGGCCCGAAAGAACCTCACGGGTAAACCCGAAGTTCGGGCCGACAAGGAGGCTCACCAGAATCGGCAGAACAATCAGCTGCAACGCAATCGTTGCCGCAATGAATCCCACAATAATCGGGCCGACAATATAGAAGAACAGCACCATCCACCGCGGGAACTGCGTAATGCTGAAGAAAGCATTTTTCGTGAAGTTGTAGGCATTCGTAATGATCTCTGCGTGTTCCATTGTAGCTGTTCTCTCTTAGAATACTATTATGCGGTTTTCTTATAAGATAATTGGCACGATGACGCACCCGCTTTTTTAAGAGGACAGAGGTTCAAGAAATACGTATGGGTATTTTAGGCCAGCTTGAACGGGCACTCGGTGTCTGGTATCCCGATCCCGACGCAGACCCAGACGACACAAATCTGGTTGTGGCCGTAGCGTTCCGTGAGTATGTCATGAACCGGCTGGGCGACGCATACTCCGTTGCCGATCGTGAGGAGCGCGCTGCAGGCGAACCGGACGTGGTCTGCGTCCGCAACAGAGATGAGGCGCGGTTTGATCTCATCACCTGTTTCCGGAGCAGAATGTTCACCGGAGAAGACGGTGAAACATACCTGCCGTGGGTCACTCCCGAAACATATGCCGCATACCTGACCTACGCGGCAGCCGAGGAAAACCCCTGCATTGTCGTTATCGGTCTGCACGGCTTTGCGGACGAACCGAAGTTTCTGTTCGCAGTCCCGCTCGCAGAAGCCGTTCCCCATCTTCCGCGAACGGTTTTGCAGAAGTACGAAGTCAGGAAGGATGCAGAGCTGTTCTGATTCATGAAACTGCAGACCATTTTCCGCATGTCGCTGTTTCTGGGTGCGTTTGCAGCGATGGCGCTTTCCAACGCGGTTGTACCGGTCTTAAACAGTATCGCACCCGATCCCGGAATGCAGGGAGCGGTGTACTCGGCCTACTTCCTCGGCGCGTTTCTCATGGTGCTTCCCGCAGGGATGCTGTCGGACAGATTCGGGAGGAAACCGCTGGTGCGGATAGGTCTGTTCGGAACGCTGGTATCAGCAGTTGTGCTGTG
>DALTYF010000030.1 GCA_029986195.1 Methanocorpusculum sp.
CCTGAAGATGGAAAAACTCTCGAGCGACACATAGTTGGGACAATCCAGATGAAAATCGTATCGATAGCGGTCGAGTTGAGCGGCTTTGCTCCAAAAGCCTGCAATGCATCTTGACGTGCAGGAGTACGAATTTTTCAGACGGTGAAATCAAAACTCATCCCCGGGCTGCCGGAAAAAAAGTTAATCGGTTTTTGCAATCTGCTGGATGCGTTCGATGCCGTGAATCTCACGGATGACGTCTGCGACCTCAGGGGGGACGCACTCTTCCCATGCTTCGCCCGCAATCATGCGGGCACGGATGGCGGTGCCGGAAAGGGTTTCCCGCCGGTACATGGGAGGTGAGGTGACACGGATGCCCGCTTCACGGAAGAGTTCGATGACGAGAGGATTTCCGGTATAGACGATGTCAAACGGCGGGGTCATGGATTTGACGTGGGCGACCCAGAGGGCGTTTCGCTTGACATCCTCCAAGGGAATAATATAGACGGGGATTCTGATGTCTTTGAGGGCACGGCTGATCATGAGCACCCGTTCACCTGCGGTGACCGGGTGGCGGAGGTCGTGGCTGATTTCGGCGCTGCCGATACCGATGATGAGTTCGTCGACCTCGTCGGCGATGCGTTCGATGACGGATCGGTGACCGTTGTGATACGGCTGGAATCTTCCGACGTAGAGGCCGCGTTTCATTGTTTTCCTCCGATGAGTGCGGCGGTGCGGGCAGCGACCGCTCCCGCGGTGAATCCTGCGTCGATGTTGACGACCGTTATTGCGGCGCAGGACTGGAGCATGGAGGCGAGGGCCGCTTCGCCGTGACCCATGTAGCCGTAGCCGGTACTGACGGGGACACCGATGACCGGTTTGTTGACGAGGCCCGCGACGACGGAAGGAAGGGTTCCTTCGCGGCCTGCACAGACTACGTAGATGTCTGCGTCCCGGAGTTTTTCGAGGGCGGGAAACAGCCGGTGGATTCCGGCAACGCCTACGTCGTATGCCGTCATGACAGATGCCCCCATCTCTTCGGCGATGGCGCGGGCTTCCTCGGCGACACGGATGTCGGAGGTTCCGGCAGTTACGATTGCAACCGTTCCGCCCGAAGGGGCCGGAACGGTGCCGTCCGAGAGGATGAGGATGCGGCAGATCTCACGATAGTCAGCGGTGATACCGTCTGGGAGATGCGCGAGAACGGCGTGTACCTGTTCGGGACTGATGCGGCTTGCGAGAACCCGGCCTGCGGCACGGACATAGCTGTGCATGATTTTGACCAGCGAGTCGGTGTCTTTTCCTTCGGCCAGGACGACCTCCGGGATACCGCAGCGGTCTGCACGATTGAGGTCGAGGTTGGCAACTTCGTCGACGGGAAGACTGCTGATCAGCTGCCCGGCTGCGGCAGGGTCGAGCGTGCCGCATCTGACCTGCTCAAGGATTTCCGGGAGGGTGTGGTGATCCGGCATTGTTGTACTGGTATAGTAGGGCGGCAGGGGATATTAGGGTGATCTCTTTTTGGAAGAGCACATTTATGAACTACTAATTTCAATAAATTAGTAATTGAAAAGTACTACTATGAAAACAGATACTTCCTCACCTCCCCCTGCTGCGGACATGCAGGAACTTGCAAAAGAGATACAGAGTATCAATGAGAATGGGAATTATTATACATACGAAGAGCTTCGCTACCGCGTAAAACCGGATGCTGCAGACCGGATATGGCAGATGATGAAACTTGCACGACATCTCGCATCACAGCGGCTGCCCTTTGATCCTATTGAGATACGCTATGTACTGACCGGAGAAATTGCAAGAGAACTGTATCTGTGTGATCAGGATCTTTCCAGGATTTTGGATGTGGGAAAAAAACACTTGACTCAATGTCTGCGTATATCATTGAGGCCTTGTCGGATGAAGCAATTTATTCGAGCAAACTGGAAGGTGCAGTAACTACGGAACTGGCCGCCAAAAATATGCTGCGGAAAAATATTCCTCCAAAAACAAAGGATGAACAGATGATTGTAAACAATCATCACGCAATACAGTTTATCCGGGACAAAAAAGATATTTTGCTTACTCCTGAGTTTCTCTGTGAGCTTCAGCGCATTGTAACAACCGACACCCTGAAGGATGAACATCAGTCAGGAACGTTCCGGACAACAGACGATGTTGCGGTTGTGGAAGGACGGTCGGGAAAAGTTGTCCATTACCCTCCGAAATCAGCGGAACTTCCCGCCCTGATTCAGGCCGTCTGTGATCTGGCGAACCGGGATCGGAAGAACAGTCCGGCTGATTCATTTGTTCATCCGATCATTGTCGGGATTGCACTGCATTTCCTGATTGGATACATCCATCCGTTTTACGATGGGAACGGGAGAACTGCGAGAACATTGTTTTACTGGTATGTGCTTTCCCGGGGCTACCGGCTGTTTGAGTACATTGCGATCTCAAAAATTATCACACAGGCTCCGGCGCAGTACCGGAACGCGTACACCGCAACGGAAGAGGATGCAATGGATCTGACCTACTTTATCAGATATAATGTCCACTGCATCCAAAAAGCGCGGGAAAAACTCACCGAGTATCTGCACTGCGAACAGAAACGAATGGGTGCCGTAGAGGTCCGTATCGCTGCCCTGCCAGATCTGACGAAACGTCAGGGACAGATTCTCCGGTATATGCTTGAGTACCCGGATGAGGAGTTCAGTATCCGGGAAATTACAGACAGATTTTCCGTTGCCTATCAAACTGCAAGAACAGATCTTATGCATCTGGATGCACGGAGATATGTGCAGATGAAAAAACGAGGAAAAGCTCAGTATTACAGAGTGAATACAGAACACCCATTCGCCAGACAGTAATCATTTGCAATTACTTCGGAATTACTAACTTGTGTCAAATTAGTAATGTACCTGCAGATTCCCCAAACCCGCACCCAATAAATACCAGCACAGAACATTCTTACTCACACAACCTCAGTACCCATGCAGCTCGACATCGCCCCAAAAACCCTCACCTACCGTCTATCGGAAACCGCCGTCACCGAGATAAGCTCGCTCACCGCAAAAACCCTCAAAGAAGGACAGATCGGTGCTGACGACGCCAAGAACTTACAGATAGCCGTCGAAAAAGTTCTCCTCAAATGGCTCGCCGTTCTCGGCGAAGGAAGCGAATGCACCTTCCGCAGCGGAAGGCGTCTGGGCCGCCAGTACATCACCATGGCCGTTCCCGGCCCCAAAGTCAACCCCTTCGGCGGCGAAGAGGACTGCGTCTTAACCGGCGGAAACTCCGTGCAGACGCTCCTTGCAAACATCGGCCTCGTCCCGTCCTACCACTACGTCAACGGCGAAAACCAGATCGCCCTCATGCCGAAGCGGAAAAAGATCAAACCCCTCATCTATCTTATCTGCTCCGTCATTGCCGGACTCGGCTGCCGCATGCTTCCGGCAGACATCTCCCACGCTATCGGCACGGGAATTGTCACCCCGCTCTTTGACACCTTTATCGGCGTCCTCATCGCAATCGCCCTTCCCATGATGTTCCTCTCGCTTCTGTGGGGCATCTACAGTATCGGCGACACCGCAACGCTCGGCAACATCGGTAACAAAGTAATCGGCAGATACTTCGGGCGCATCTACTTCACCCTCGTCGTCTGTACGATCGTCTGTCTCTTCTTCTTCCCCGTCTCCATCTTCGGCGGCTCTCAAAGCATCGGAGAGTTCCAGGCAATCTTTGCCATGCTCCTCTCCATCATCCCTTCCAATGTCGTGACCCCGTTCTCCGAGGGAAACACTCTCCAGATCATCTTCCTTGCCGTCGTCTTCGGCCTTGCCATGCTGATCCTCAACAAAAAGATCCCGACGATCGTACAGTTCGTCGGCCAGGCAAACACCTTAATCCAGCTGGTCATGGAATGGATCACCTCCCTTCTGCCGGTCATCATCTTCGTCAGCATTCTGCATCTCATGCTCACCGACATAGAAAACCTCGGCGACCTCTGGAAACTCTTCGCCGTCATTCTTCTCTGTGTCATCGTCAATCTCCTCCTCATGGGAGGAGGAGTTGTCCTTGGCCGGAGAATCTCACCGGTTCTCCTTGCCAAAAAACTCCTGCCGTCATTTCTCATCGCCCTCACCACCGCATCGTCCGCCGCAACATTTTCGACGAACATGGACACTGCGGCAAAAAACTCGGCATCTCCTCCCGGCTCGTGAACTTCGGGGTGCCGCTCGGAACCGCGTTCTCCCGTCCCGGTCACGCGGCAATATTTTTCTGCGTCTGTCTCTTCATGGCAGACTACTATGCCGTCCCCATCACGCTCTCGTGGATTTTTATGGCAATCCTCACCTCAGGACTTCTGGCACTCGCCGTCCCGCCCGTTCCCGGAGGAGGAATCGCCTGTTACTCCATCCTCTTCCTCCAGCTCGGCATCCCGGTTGAAGCTCTGGGAATTGCCGTGGTGCTGGAAATTCTGCTTGATTTCCTCAGTACGGCCCTCAACATGGTGGCCGTTCCCATCGACATGGTGCAGGTCGCCGCAAAACTCGACATGCTCGACGAGGAGAAACTCAAAAGCAGTTCCGCGTGAACACTTCAAGTCCTCTCCTTTTTTATATCCTCAGCAGAAAGTACCAGATTGCATGCGGGGATGGAATGTATGAGTGAAAAGAAGTGTGAGAGTTCCTTCAGAAAACTGATTCTGATCGGGGTGACGGTCGGTGTCATCTCCGGATTCGGGGCGTATCTCTTCTTCAAAGGACTTGAGTACGGCACAGCATTTGTCATGGAGATCCTCTTTTGTGCAGACCTTCCCCTGGAAGGCCAGACGGCGGCAGAGATTGCCGGATGGACACCGCCGCCGGTTGTCTGGCTGATTCTCCCCATCATCTGCGGAGGCGCTCTCCTCTCAGGTCTCATCGTCTACTTCTTCGCCCCGGAAGCTGAGGGCCACGGCACCGACGCGGCGATTCGGGCGTATCACGGCGACGGGAAAATCCGCTGGCGGGTTCCGATCGTCAAGGCGGTTGCTTCCATCATCACTATCTCAACCGGAGGGTCTGCCGGGCGGGAAGGGCCGACCGCCCAGATAGCCGCAGGGTTCGGGGCGTTTATTGCAGACGTCCTGAACCTCTCGCCGCGCGAACGAAAGATCGCGATTGCGACCGGTATCGGTGCGGGTATCGGTACGATCTTCAAGGCTCCTCTCGGCGGCGCAATTCTCGCCGCCGAGATTTTGTATCTGCAGGACTTTGAGGCGGATGTGGTTATGCCGTCCTTCCTCGCATCCATCATCGGTTACTCCATCTTCGGGTTCTTTGAAGGATACGCACCGATCTTCGGTGCGGCTTCGCTCGTCTGGTCGGTCGCACAGATTCCGCTTTTCCTTCTCCTCGGCGCCCTTGCCGCAGGCGTCGGCATCTTTTATGTGAAAACATTTTACGGAACAAAGGGGGTCTTCGATGCGGTCGCCGTCCGGTATCACATTCCGAAGTATGCAAAGCCGGTTCTGGGTGCATTCCTGATCGGTGTTCTGATCATTGCTCTTTCCTATCTTTCGCCGGAGACGATGATGGTGGGACTGGCCAGTCTTGGCAGCGGATACGGGTTTGTGCAGATGGCGATGTACAATATGCTGCCGCTGTCGGTTCTGATTCTTCTGCCGGTTGCAAAGACCGTCACCACCTC
The DNA here is from genome assembly GCA_029986195.1 of Methanocorpusculum sp. GTDB lineage: Archaea > Halobacteriota > Methanomicrobia > Methanomicrobiales > Methanocorpusculaceae > Methanocorpusculum. The sequence goes on from DALTYF010000030.1 coordinate 5,671, forward strand.
CCTGACAATCGGATCGGGCGGCAGCGGCGGGGTGTTTGCGCCCGGGCTTGCGGTCGGCGGGTTTGCGGGCGAGGCGTTCGGAATGTTTCTGCATCTGATTCTGCCGGAGCTTGTGCCGCTTGCGAGTGTGCCGGCATTTGTGATTGTGGGAATGCTTGCCCTGTTCGGCGGGATTTCCCATGCCCCGATTGCGATTATGATTATGGTTCTTGAGATGACGGGGGACTTTTCTCTGTTTGTTCCGGCAATGGGGGCGGTGGCTGTTGCGTATATGCTGATCGGGAAACAGACGATCTTCCATGAACAGCGCCTGTGCCGGGAGGAGGCGGAGGAGGACTGGGACCGACGGCACACGAAGTGAGTGGTTCGTGAACTCAGAGTTCAGAGTTCATTTCCTTTTTTTTGAAAATGAGGTGACGGAGATTTTTTCCATTCTCTCTTCCCCGATGAGGGAGATACGAATTTTTTTTCTCTTGTGGTATAGATATAGTGTTGGGTATAGAAATAGATACGTTCTGTCCTGAATGAAAAAACAGACCAGACAGATTTTTTCTTCAAATTGGAATGAGTTTTGAACTCTGAACTCATGATGAGTGCAGACTCTCCAGAATCCCGCGGACGGTTTCCCGTCCGTCCTGGGAGGAAAGCAGCTGCCGCAGGTCAGGAGGGGTCATCGTAAGTGCCCGCGAGATTGCATCGTCCAGTTTTTCTTTGGTGACGGCATTGCCGAGGACCATAATGCCTGCTCCCATCTCCTCGATTTTTTTCGCATTGTTCCACTGTTCCGGATGGTAGGGGTCAATGATCATGACGACCGGTTTTCCCAGAGAGAGGGATTCCATCAGGGAGGTGAGACCGCCGTGCAGAATCGCCACGCGGGATTTGGCAAGATAGGGCTGAAGGTCGGGAACGTAACCGAATGTCCGGAAGTTTCCGGTGTTTTCCGGCAGGCCGGGCGTGGTGGAGAAGACCTCGAAGGTGTGATCCGGTATTTCGTCTGCGATTTCGCGGAGCATGGCATACAACGGGAGTTTGAACGGTTCACCGCCGAAGCTTGCGAAGATGGTTTCCTCTGATAGCGGGACAATGCCGGGGTCCCGGTCAAGGATCGGGCCGACAAACCGGTAATGACGGATCTCCTCTTCGGGAATGACAAAGTTGTAGCCGCTTATGGTATCCGGAGGAGGGAAGTCGGGCACGATGACGATGTCGGGAACTTTCTGGAGATATTTCTGGACAATTCTGCTGAGATAGTTCCAGTATGCGGCGTCCGGGGATGCGGCGGCGGCAAAGGTGTTCTGGTTGGTGATGAATGCGTTTTGGATGCCAAGAGATCTTGCGGCGTATCCTGCGGCATACATGGTGTCGGCGACAAGGAGATCGAAATGATGATCTTTGAGCAGTCTGCGGGCGTCGCGGTAGGAGTGCAGGAGAGATACCGGGACGGTTTTGGAGAGCCAGAGGGTTTTTGCGAGGCTGAAGAGGCCGTCGTCTCCTCCAAGCGTGACCTCGCGGCTGATTTCGTGAACGGGGAATCCCTGTTTCTGAATGAAGTCGTGGGCTTTGCCGTAGGAGGCAAACGTGCAGGTGTGACCGTGCTGTGCAAGATATGCGGCAAGTTTTGTGGAGCGTGATGCGTGGCCGAGTCCTTCGCCGCAGACGGCAAACAGGATGTTCATCGGATTCCCCGGCGGTTTGTATTGATGGTTATGTATTCGTCCCCCTCTTACCTGAATCTCATTTCTTTTGCAACCACATAGTTTTTCGGGTGCAAAGGGTTGAGGATACCATGCAGTGAAGTATTTGAAGGCTCGTGTTTATATGGATCTGAAACAAGATATTAGATCATTATCAGGAGATGATGGCTTATGAGCAGTACATCCTCGGAAACTTCGTTCCAAAAAGTTTGCTCACGCAAAGAGCGCGTGCGGTGTGTATCACATGCTGACAACAGTCCATCTTCTGAAAAGGATATTATATTCAGGCTGTCACCGGAAAGCCGGAGAATTCATGCTTCCATGAAATGGAGTGAGACAGGTTTTGTTCCCTCGTTTCAGAATACGGATGCTGTTCTGCTGAAAGCATCCAAAAGGACGTATGAGTTCTGCAAACAACACCGATGACTACTCTTTTTCTTTTTGCAGGGCCGAATGGTTCGGGAAAATCCACTGTAATTTCTCAGGTTCTTGCGGCATATCCGGATTGTGTGTATATTAATGCGGACTACTGTGCAAAGTCCAATCCGGAGATCGCGATAATGCCGGACGGGGTAACACGGTCACGTCTGGCATGGGAAGAGACGGAACGCCAGCTTGAGGAAATGTTGTCATCTGATGTTTGTTTTGCCTGGGAGACAGTTTTTTTCCCATGAAAGCAGGCTGATGTTTATGGATCGAGCGAAAGCCGCCGGATATCGTATCCGTCTGGTTTATGTGATGACGAAGAGTCCGGAGATTAATGTTGCCAGAGTGCAAAAACGTGTTGAGGCGGGAGGGCATGCTGTGCCGGAGGAGAAGATCAGAAGCAGGTATGAACGTTCGGTGGGTTTTCTGCCGGAGATGATTCTTTCCGCTGATGAGGCACTGGTTTATGATAATTCGTACGATGGGTGTGAACCTTTGCTGGTGTTTCAGAAGGGAGGGGATGCTGCCGCAAAACCGGAGTGTGTGATGGTGAATCGGGAGTTGATGGATGAGGAGGTGTATCAATGGGTTTTCAGATATGTTGTTCGGCCTCTTTGGGACAGGGATGGTTTGATCACCATC
>DALTYF010000257.1 GCA_029986195.1 Methanocorpusculum sp.
GACGTCGCCTTCACACGGCGAAGGTCAGGAGTTCGAATCTCCTCGGATCCACTCGGCAAGTGTCTTTGCGCCCACAGCAAAGACAGGATCGTAGTCGAAGCCTTCCGTTCCGCGGTTGTGATCGTTCCGTCAACCCGGCCGGAAAATACCCGGATTCCGTCTGCATCCGCATAAGCGACCGCGGTTGCAAAATGTGCGCTCCGCCTCTCTCTGCCTTCCATCAGCCGGAGCACACCGGCGTTGCCGATGGTGTCCTGCACATATGCGGCAAACGGTCCGGGAAACCCGGACAGTGCATCGATGAACAATCCGGTATCGTCCACGATTAACGGAACGCCAAGCGCCGCATATGCCTGCTCTGCTTTGGCGCGGGCGATCTCTTCCACAGAGTCTGCCTGCGGCTCAATACAGTCGAAAGCAACATGCGTCACTTCGGTAATACCGGAGAAGAACGCGGCAACCTCCGCGGCCTTGTGTTTGTTGCCGGTAACAACTGTGATCACAGGTATCTCCCCCGCAGTTCGATCTCCTGCTCACGTTCGATCACCACGTCCGCGCCGGAGAATACCGACCGGTATCCGTCACAGAACGCCAGTTTCAATTCCGCAGGCGAAGACGTTGTGCTCCCCAGTGTCTGGAACAGGACATGCAGATCCACACCGCGCGGCTCGATCTCATCCGTCATCTGCGCAAGACCGAAGTCCAGCAGATACACACGCCTGCCTCTCCAGATCATGTTCGAGGTGGTCAGATCGCCATGCACGATGCCTGCCCTGTGCAGTTTTCCAACGGACACGCCTGCTGCATATGCATATTCGTCACTGATGATGTATTTCAGGACATCACCGTCCAGCTTCTCCATCACAATCGCATTGCCGGTAACATCGCGGATCACCGGAACCGGCACACCGCCGCGCCGTGCTGCTGCAATGCACCGCACCTCTGCGCGCGTGCGCTCCGTGATGAGATGCGCATCCAGCGCGGGCACGCGGTATCCTTTCGACAGCCGCATCTTCACCGCGTCCGTGCCGGTAAGATCCACCGCAGCCTCCGCGCCGCATTCCGTAATCTCCGACTGACCGGGTGCAAACAGTTTCCCGGCATCGCCCCGCCAGGTCACCTCCACCTGATCGGACCGGTACCCGGGATTCACGTATGATGCCTCGATCGGGATTGTTGAACCCGCTTCCAGCATCACCTTCCCGGTGTAGGCGATCATCGCACCGTTGTCCCCCATGTACACACGGGGCGGTGCCATGAACCGTGCGCCGCGCTCCTCGCACATGATCCGCAGCATCTCCTGTAAACGGCTGTTTGCACCAACACCGCCAACCAGAATCACCTCATCCTTACCGGTGTGGGCAAGTGCACGTTCCGTCACCTCGACACACATCGCAAACGCCGTCTCCTGAAAGCTGCAGCAGACATTCTCCATCGACTCGCCGCGCGCGGTTGCATCCTTCGCCGCACTCATCAGACCAGAGAAGGCAAGGTCCATTCCCTTCACCGTGTAGGGAAGAGGAATGTAGGATCCTTTCTTTGCCATCTCCTCAATGATCGGCCCTCCCGGATGCGGAAGATCATGACTGCGGGCGAACTTGTCCAGCGCATTGCCAAGACCGATGTCCAGCGTCTCACCGAAGATGCGGTACCGGCCATTCAGGAAGCCGAGAACCTGCGTGTTTGCGCCCGACGCATACAGCACGATCGGGTCGGCAAACTTCGTGTACCAGCGGCCGATCTCCACATGGGCCACACAGTGATTCACCCCGATCAACGGCACACCGTACTTCAGGGCAAGCGACCGCGCTGCGGTCGCAACCGTCCGGAGCGAAGGGCCAAGACCGGGACCTATCGAAAACGCCACACCGTCGATGTCATCGCCGGCTTCCGCAATAAGGATATCGTCATTTTGGAGGAGGAG
>DALTYF010000258.1 GCA_029986195.1 Methanocorpusculum sp.
GAAATGGCATGGTCCCTGTACCAAATCCCGAAAAATCACGCGGACTCCCGTCACTCATCATCACCATCAGCGCAGGACAAACAGACCCGCGGCATGAAAATCTATTTACCTGCAAAAGAAAAATGATTATTCACAGTGTGAATGCGACACGCAGGAGAATTTTTTCATGACCAATACCTACAAAAAAGAAACGCTCGCCATACATGCCGGACAAAAACCGGATCCCGCAACAGGCGCCCGTGCTGAACCTATCTATATGACAACGGCCTACGTCTTCCGCGATGCAGCGCAGGCGGCGGGACGCTTCAGCCTCACTGAGGAGGGAAACAGTACCGCGTCCGCCATGGCTGCGATCAGCTACGCGGTTCTCGCCGTAACCCGTCCGGGGGATGAGATCGTCTCCGCCGACAACCTCTACGGCGGAACCTATGAACTCTTTCACCACACGCTGCCGGGCCTCGGACGAACCGTCCGGTTTGTCAGTTCCGGCAGCCTTGCGGAGCTGAAGGAGGCGATAACCGAAAAGACCCGTGCCGTATATTTTGAGTCCATCGGAAATCCGAAGCTTGACATCCCCGACTTCGCGGCGGTCGCACAGATAGCCCATGACGCAGGCGTCCCTTTCATCGTTGACAACACCGTCGGCGTCGGTACGGTGAAACCGATCGAACACGGCGCAGACATCGTTGTCATGTCCGCAACAAAGTATGTCAACGGTCACGGAACCGCACTTGCCGGCGTCATCGTTGAGAGCGGCAGATTCCCCTGGGATAATGGCAGGTTCCCCATGTTCACCGAGCCGGACCCGGCCTACCACGGTCTTGTACACTACAAAGCCTTCGGCCCTGCCACCGTCTCAACCAGTATTCGCGTCTCCCTGATGCGGGACATCGGTGCAACCCTCAGTCCGTTCCATGCCTGGCTTTCCTCCATCGGTCTTGAACCCCTCTATCTCAGAGTGGGAAGGCATGCGGAGAATGCTCTTGCGGTTGCCGAGCATCTCAAAAACCATCCCAAGGTTGCCTGGGTCAACTATCCGGGACTTGCCGATCACCCCTCGCACGCAAACGCCGTCCGATACTTCGGTGGTTCCGGCGGTCCGCTGGTCACCTTCGGGGTGAAGGGGGGATACGATGCAGCCGTCACCGTGCAGAACAGCGTGAAGCTCTTCTCGCTTCTTGCAAACATCGGTGATGCAAAATCCCTCATCATTCACCCGGCCTCAACCACTCACCAGCAGTTATCCGTCGAGGAACAGCAGGCAACCGGGGTAACCCCCGATACCATCCGGCTCTCCATCGGTCTTGAAAATGCCGCAGACATCATCGCCGACCTTGATGCGGCGCTGGAAGAGATCTGAAAATTTTTTATTTTTATCTGCGCAGTGTTCCAAGCATCGCCGCACCGCAGACAATCAGTCCCGCCCACCAGAACACGACCGACGGAGACTCGGTTGGTGCCGGCGGAACGGTTGTGGGAACTGTAGTCACCGGTGTGGTTTCTGTTGGTTCGGGTGTCGGCGTCTCCGTCGGCTTTGGTATCACGTCAAACGTTGCTGAAGAACTTGTGGAGACGGAGACACCCGAAACCTTCACGGTATAGGTGTCGGCGGAGAGTTTCGATCCGTCCACGGAAAAACTCCAGGAGTTGTCGGGAGAACCTTTCACCACCGCAACCGATCCCGAGGTTCCGTATGACGAAACGGGATCATTTTTGCCGGAGGGAACAAAGGAGGCGGGCACAATCTCGACCAGCAGTTTGTCCTGTGGGGCAAGATTTGTCCGTCCGGTCACGACAAACGATTCCCCGAGATACCGGGTACCGACCGGCGTGATCTCAATGTACGGCGACTGCACCGTCAGGGTCAGCGTGGTGTAGAGATCATCGATGTAGGGGGGAGGCAAGCATCTTCACCAGAGCGT
>DALTYF010000259.1 GCA_029986195.1 Methanocorpusculum sp.
CGTGGCATCACAGGCGGTTGAAAGTTTCTGCGTGTTCTGTGTTTTCCGTGGGATGTTCTGGAATAAAGGTGCAAGGCCAAAACCGTGGAACTCTTCTGAAAAGTAAACCAATATACTTCCTCATGGAACCTGTAACCTATCAGCCGGTCGGCATCATCCACTCGCCGCACACGAGCCTTGCGGGGATGCCCATCCAGCCGCCCGCAGCAAAATCCTTTACCGGAACACTTGAGGTCCGGCCGGAGCTTGCCGACGGCCTGACCGGCATTGAAGGATTTACCCGCCTGATCCTGATTTATCAGCTGCACAAGAGCGAAGGATTCTCCCTGACAGCAACACCGTTCCTGGATACCACGACGCACGGAGTGTTTGCAACCCGTGTGCCCCGCCGTCCGAACCAGATCGGACTCTCCATCGTAAAACTGCTGGGACGAAAGGGCAATGTGCTGGAGATCGGGGAAGTGGATATCCTCGACGGAACCCCGGTACTTGACATCAAACCGTATGTGCCACCGTTTGATGCGTACCCGCAGGAGCGTTACGGCTGGTTTGAAGGGAAGCTGGATGACATCGAAGCTGCACGATCGGATGATCGGTTTACGTGTGGCAAATCAAACACATCCGAGTAACTTATTGCGGATCCTATAAATGCAGGTTAATTGGTTGTGGTGAACTATAATCAAATTGCATTAAACACGTGTATTTATCATTTCCGCCATCCTATATGATAAGAGATTAACATGAAAGTTAGCGCAAGAAACCAGCTGAAAGGAAAGATTGTGAAGCTCACGGAAGGCGCAGTCAACACCGAAGTTGTTATTGAGATCGCAGGCGGACAGCAGATCACCTCTGTTGTTACCAAGACCTCCGCACAGAACCTTGGTCTTGCAGTCGGCAAAGAAGCCTACGCAATCATCAAGGCAAGCGAAGTCATGATCGGTACCGAATAAATCAGTCCCCCCATTTTTCTTTCATTTTCTGTTTCCCGTTACCGGAACACATGTACCGCGGTTGCTTTGAACGTTACCCATACCTCAGCGCCCGAACAGAGTTTCAGCCGTTCCACACTCTGCCGCGTCAGTGCCGCAGTCAGTACCATTCCGCCCCCGCAGTCAACCTGGATCTTTGCATAGATGCCGTTCTCCGCAACCCCGGCAACAACGCCGGGCAGTGAGTTCCGGGCCGAGGAGTCCAGCGGTGCGGCCGAGAGGATCAGATCCTCGGGCCGGATACCCACCCGTACCGGCCCGGAGAGATCCGTTGCGGCGAAAAGTTTTACCGCTCCTACCGTAATCTCCGCAGTCCCGGTATTTTTGGGGACTGCCGTTCCGGAAAAGAGATTTTCCATTCCGGTAAAGTTTGCAATAAAGTCCGAGGCGGGTTTGCGGAGAATAGTATCCGGCGTTCCCTCCTGCGCAACCGCGCCGTCCTTCATCACCACCACGCGGTCGGCAAGGGCATAAATGTCCTCGAAGTGGTGGGTGATGTGCAGAATCATGATGCCGGTTCGTGCGTGAATTTCTTTGATCTCCCGCCGCAGTCGGTCACGCGTCACGGTATCCAGTGCTGACAGCGGTTCGTCCAGCAGAAGCACACGGGGACGAAGTACCAGTGCCCGGGCGATTGCCGCCCGCTGCTGTTCGCCGCCGGAGAGTGTTGCAGGATAGCGATCCAGCAGGTGTGCGATGCCGAGTCTTTCTGCAATCGAACCAGCAATGACGTCCCGTTCCGCTTTTGGCACCTCACGCTGCCGGAGGTCGAATCCAATGTTTTCCCGGACCGTCATATGGGGAAAGAGCATGTAGTCCTGATAGACCATGCCGATGCCCCGCCGTTCCGGCGGGGCATCGGTGATGTCTGTTCCGTCCAGGACGATCCGCCCTTTGCCGGGGCGATGAATTCCGGCAATGGGTTCC
>DALTYF010000031.1 GCA_029986195.1 Methanocorpusculum sp.
GTTAAGAGCAACCGGGACACCGTGTTCAAAGGTGATGGAGACGATCTCCGGTTTGTCTGGTGCCGCTTCGGGCGAGGTGGTCCAGTGGTAAATCTCCTCCGGCGGGTGGTAGTCCGTCTCTTCGAGTCTGCCGCCTTCAATGCTGCGGGACCAGATGTTCTCGTCAACACTCCACGGGGTGGACTTTTTGACCGGAATCGGGATGCCGTGCTGTTCGGCGTAGTCGATCTCCCAGTCACGGGTCATGTTGTGTTCGCGCATCGGGGCAACGATGTCAAAGCCGTGCATCCGGAAGATGAAGTCAAACCGGAGCTGGTCGTTTCCTTTGCCGGTACAGCCGTGACCGATAGCGGTTGCTCCTTCCTGTTTTGCGATCTTGACGATCTCTTCTGCAATCAGCGGGCGTGCAAGGGAAGTGCCCATCGGGTAGCCTTCATAGAGAGCGTTCGCCTTGATTGCGGGGAACACGTGCTGCTGCACAAATGCATCCTTTGCATCGATGGTGTAGTGCTTGTCGGCGATGAGTTTTCCTTTGTCATCCGCCATTTTAACTTCGGCTGCGGGCTGACCGACATCCACGGCAACCGTGATCACACGGTCGTAACCGTACATGTTCTTGAGGATCGGCACACAGACGGAGGTATCAAGTCCTCCGGAAAAGGCGAGAACAATAGTGCCTTTTCCTCCGGCTGATGGTGTATCTGTCATTGATGTAATACTCCACTTTTGGGAATGTGTGGAATATATTGGGTGTTTGGCATATTCAATGTGTCCCACTTGCAGAATGTGCCCGGATCAATATGCTTTATTCGACAGTCCGCTAACAGATATTTCATGACTACCTATCGTGAGGATTTTCTTGATTACCTGAAATCTGCGGATCGTGCTGTAGTCCCCGGTCTTTTTGTATGTATTGCGGTGACACTGCTGTCCTTCCTGCTGACGCGGGGAACTCTCTGGGACGGCGGAGGCGCCCTGCTTCCTCACGAGCTGTTTGCGGACAACCCGATCTTTGCCCTGCTTGCAAAGATCGGCCCGATTGTTCTTGCTCTTGTGATCTGTCTCTTCATCAACTGCAAACTCTTTGATGCGGGGGGTTCCTACGCAGGAAAATATCTCCTGCGTATTGCAATTATTCTGATGGGTGCCCGGGTCACCGCGGATGTGCTGATGAGCGCATCTGCGAGCGGTCTCGTTATTATCCTCGCGGTTCTTGCGCTGACTATTGTTCTTGCAATGGTGCTCGGCAAAAAACTGGGCCACAACTGGGAAACATCCGCACTGACGGGTACCGGCAACGGGATCTGCGACGTGTCCACAACGCTCTCCGTTGCCCCGGTAATCAAGGCGGATCAGAAGTATGTACACGCGGTTGTCGGCGTTATCAGTCTTCTGGGAATCGTCGGCGTGTTTCTTGTTCCTGCAATTGCGTTCGGTGTTGGTATGACCGATGCGCAGGCCGAGGTATTCATCGGCGGAACGCTGCATGAGATCGGTAACGTCATTCCGGCAGCGGATCTCTACACCGCCATATCCGGTGGTGAGGATGTCGGTGCTCTTTCCCTTGCCTACAAAATGATACGGGTCGCTATGCTGGTCGTGGTTGCGTCGGTGTTCGGCTGGCTGTGGTGCAGACGTCAGGAGGCTGTCCATGCTTCCTGTCCCGCTGACCGGGTGAAGGCAAAAGTACAGGGGTTCCTGATTCTTTTCGTGCTTATGGCCGTCGGCATGTCAGCGTTCATCACTCTGTCGCCGGATCTCGGACATGCCGTACAGTCGTCGCTCGTCAACATCTCCGTGACCATCCTCACTATTGCAATGGCAGGGGTCGGCCTTTCCATGAACCTGCGGGAGACACTTTCCATCGGTAAAACCCTGCTCCCGTTTGCATCGCTTATCTGGCTGATTCAGGTCGTCGTACTTCTCGGGCTGACGATGTTTCTGGTCTGAACCCTGACCTTTTTTTCCCAGCGCTGTTTCTTGCTTTACCTTAATATGGGTTTAACGCCCATGTACACAGAATTCACCCGGGTACGGGATGAAAAAAACAGAAGAGACTGAGTAGTTATGCGGCTTCTCCTCATTCATGCAGATATCATTGCGTATGAGACCCTTTTCAGGACAAAGATGGCGGAGACGGATATTGTGGCAAAGGATGCTATGCAGGATGCGCTTGTAGTGTTCTGTGCTGTTGAGTCTGCGGACGAAACGGACCCGGAGGACATTGTTGCGCAGACCGCAGCGGAGATATTCGCGGTCGCCGCAAAGGTCGGGGCTGTCCGGGTCATGATCTATCCGTATGCCCATCTCTCAAACGATCTTGCCCGGCCTGCCGTCGCTGTGTCCGTCCTGAAAGAGGTTGCCCGTGTACTTGCAGCTGATTCTTCTCTGGAAGTCCGGCGTGCGCCGTTTGGATACTACAAAAAGTTCACCGTCACCTGCAAAGGCCACCCGCTGTCCGAACTCTCCCGCCATCTCGTCCCCTCGAAAAGGGGTACTGCGGCCGATACGTGTCTGCCGTCCCCATAGTCTCTTATCCTGCCGAAACAGGGGTGAGATACCTGCTGTATTCCTCCTCTGTTTTCTCCCTCCGTCCGGTGTTTCCTGATGCTGATTGAACGTCCTCTCTCCCAAAAGCTTCTGATGATTCTTGCAGCTGCGGCTGTCTTCATGGATTATCTTGACACAAGCATTGTGTCCATCGCGCTGCCTGCGATCTCCGAGAGTTTTGGTTCCGGTTCGTCCCTGTCGTCATGGGTGATGACCTCGTATCTGCTTGCACTCGGCAGTACTCTTCTCCTTTTCGGCAAACTCGCGGACCATACCGGTCTGCAGCGGGTAATTTTTACCGGAGGATTTGTGTTGTTTACTTTTGCCTCTTTCCTCTGCGGTATTGCAACGGACATCGTCTCTCTGATCGGATTCCGGGGTTTCCAGGGGGTGGCCGCCGCCATGATGGTTGCAACGGCCACCATGCTGATTACCCTGCATCTTCCCAAACAGATTCAGCCAATTGGCATGGGTGTTATCGCCACGACCGGCGGTACGGCACTCGCACTCGGTCCCGGAATCGGCGGAGTTCTTACCCAGTTCATCAGCTGGCACTGGATCTTCTTCATTAACATTCCGGTGGGTATTGCGGGGGTTCTGGTTGCCCTGTTCCTGATTCCAAAACCGGATCCTGCGGATCTTCCCGCGCGGCCCAAGCCGTTTGATTCGCTTGGCGCGGTGTATCTTGCCGTCACGCTTGTTACCCTGCTTGCCGGACTTGAGCTTGGTGTCTCCGAAGGCTGGACTGCGCCCGTTATTCTGCTGATTGCGCTCTCCCCTGTCTTCGGCTGGCTGTTCCTGCGCCGTGAACTCCGGCATCCCGATCCGATACTTTCCGCACGGCTGCTGTACAACCGGACTGTCATGTGGGCGGCGGTTTCCACGCTGTGCATTACGCTCGTGTATCTTGGTGTTATCTATGTGATGCCGTTCCTGCTGACGGAAGAGTATCTGCTGCCGACCGCGGTTGCGGGCGGCATCATGCTTCTGCCGCCGGTTGCAATGGCGTTGATCGGTATCCCTGCAGGAGCGTTTGTGCGCCGATGCGGCTGTATGTTCCTCTGTAACAGCGCATCGTTTCTCCTTGCCGCGGGCATGGCGCTTCTGGGAGCTGCCGTGATTCTGTCGAACATGCTTCTGATCTTTGCAGGTCTTGTGCTGGTCGGTCTTGGTATGGGCTTAAACGAGGGCCCCGGTATTCAGCGGATCACCATCCACAGCCCGCTTGAACTCCAGGGTTCTTCCGGCGGTCTGATCTTCACGGTGATGAACGTGGGATGCGTGCTGGGTGTTGCCCTGTTCTCGGTTGCGGCGGCGGCCGGTTCCGGCAGTGCTGATGTCTATACTCCGGCGGGTGTTGCGATCGCCTGTGCTGCGGGATTTGCGGTTGCGGTGATTGCCCTGATCACGTCCCGGCTTGCGCGCGATACGGTGAAGTGCTGATATGTCCGGGAAACGGTGGTGTCTGAAGGTTCTCGGCATCATCTGCCTTGCCTTTGGTGCGGCAGGTATTGTTCTCCCGGTTCTTCCGACCACGCCGTTTGTCATTGCTGCTGCGCTCTGTTTTTCGGCAGGTTCCCCGCATCTTGCGGCGTGGCTGGAGCAGAACCGGTACTTCGGGCCCTATATTGACCATTACCGGAATAAAACCGGTGTGCCGCTCCGGCAAAAAATCGGCGGTATTCTTTTTTTGTGGGTGATGCTTGGCGTCTCCATGGTGATCGTGCAGAAACCGTTCGTCATTGTGATTCTCTGTGTGGTAGGGGTTCTTGTGACGCTGCATCTGGTGCTGCTGAAGACCAGAAAAAGTGTTAGTCGTCGGTGAACTCAAAGAGTTCCTCGACGGGCACCTGCAGAACTTTTGCAATATCAAATCCGAGTTTTAGAGACGGATTGTACTTTCCGTTTTCCAGATGACCGATGGTCTCACGCCGAACACCGACTGCACTGGCAAGTTCTTCCTGGGTGATGTTGTGTTTTGCGCGGTATTCGCGAATCTTTGTCTTAAGCGCCACTCTCCACTCCCTGCTGTTCACGGAATTCATGGATGATCAGCATGCAGATGAAGACAATCATGCCTGCGGCAAATGCCAGCGGGAATGCGGCGGTAAATACTGCTGCATCCCCGATGAGGACGGCTGCTGTATAGGCGATACAGAAGAGTACGGTCTGAAGAAAGAATGCGGCGGTTGCTGCTTTTCTGACGTAGGCGGTGAACAGTTCATCTTCAACGGTGAAGAGGTAGCCGAAGAATACGAAGAATGCGAAAAAGGCACAGTAGCGTACTTCGCCGGTTGGTATGGCAAGGAGGCCAAGAAGTCCGATCAGGCCCAGGAAACTGAGTTTGTTTATCATAGTTGCATGTGATATATTTCACACACCATGATACAAATATATAACATGCGTGTTTGAAAAAAAATCAGTAGTTGGCGGGAAGGTACAGGTCCAGCTGCTTTTGATTCATATTTTTCTGCAGGTTCCAGCGTTCGGCGATCTTTTTGCGGAGTTGTTCTTCCAGTTTTGGAATCTTGTTTCCGGCGTATTGTTCGATGATCTGGGAGACACCTTTTTCGGTATGGGCTTTGTCCAGGACTGCGGATGTCTGCACTATCTGCAGACTTGACTGAAATGTGAGGGGATAGCCGAGCGGCATGACCAGGTACTGTACGATCTCACGGATTGTTCGTTTGGATCCGATCTTGAAGGGTTTGAGGTTGCGGAAGTTTTTGTGCAGGGAGATAATCTGTTCCATGGGATGGTATCCTTCGCTGAGCTTCTGGTAATAGGTGTTCAGCAGTTTCTGGATGGCAATCTCTTCTTCGCGGCTGATAGGTTCGGGCTCTTCGATATTGTCAAGGATGATCCTTCTGATCTGGAGGATGAGGGAAAGCGTGACTTTGCGGGGATTTTTGTTCCGGAGAACCACGCAGCGGTACAGATTCTGGATGTTGTTTACGTCATGCAGATACTTTCCGTTCGGAATTTTTCCGGTTTCAATCATCCGGACAACTTCGGGAAAGGTGAATGTGCATCCGACTGTTTTTGCGGATTCGTGGATGTAGTGGTATTCACGCTCGTTTATATGCTGGGCATACTCTTCTTCGGTAAGGTAGTCGTGGTACCGAAGGTCAAGGTATCGGTATTTTTCCAGAAGGTAGTATATTTCCTCGTTTATTTCGTGTTCATATCTGAAATTTTTTACCCGAAAGGAAGCAACTTTCTCATAGCATTTCATCTCAAGGTCAAATCCGTAGAGAAGAATTGCCCGCGCAATTTCCGGATCGGTCGGCGGTGTTCCGGTTTTGATGAGTTTGGATGCACGGAATTTGTGCGCGTCGCTGTTTGCCTCCCGCGTCAGATAATATCGTACGATACCGTTCTGTACTCTTCTGTCCACACGGTAGTAGATGTCCTTTTTCATCCTTTGTGTATGTATTGGCGGGACGGTGTGTAGTAAGTTTCGTCCGGGACGTTTCAAAAAAAGTTATTCGCGGGTTGCCGGGAGATTCCAGGTCTGCATGTCCCGCGCCCCGTACCGGTAGTCCCACGGGATTTTGTGGCTCATGTGCACGCACCAGAACTCTTTTGGCATAAGCTGTTCTGCAAGCCCTTCTGCTTCCCGGATGTTCATGTGTTTGGAGATGTGTACTTCCGGGGGGAAGATGCCGTCAAGCAGGAGGAGGTCTGCACCTTTCATTGTCTCCAGCGTTTGTGCAGACACCTGATCGGTGGTGTCGCAGGAGTACACAAACACCGCTCCGTCCGCTTCAATCCGTACGCCGCAGGTCGGGGTGTCGTGCATCACCGGGAAGAGGGTTACTGACATTCCGCAGATGTCCATTGGTTCGTACGGGGTCATCACTACTTCACGGTGGCGCATAAACGAAAAGATGCCGCCGCAGTAGCTGAGAACTTCTGCGGCACCATAGACCGGGATAAGGTCGCGCTGCACACGATAGAAGTCACCGAATCCCATGAAGTGGTCGTAGTGGCCGTGTGTCCAGATGACTGCGTCGATGTGCGGGGAGCCTGCGGCGAGCAGCTGGGCACGCATGTCCGGGCCGGTGTCGATCAGCAGGTGTTTCCCTGCATGTTCGACAAGGATTGAGGTGCGGAGCCGCTGTTTTCCGGTCTGCCGGGCTTCGCGGCAGATCTCGCAGTCACAGCCGATTTTCGGCGTTCCGACCACATCACCGGTACCAAGTGCTGTTATCTTCATGATGGTTACAGGCAGCCGCTCCGGGCAATGTTCCGGCGGTTTACCAGTTCCATGCCGGCGTTTACATCTTCTTCATTGATCTCTTTGCGGCCTGCAAGAAGTGCCGAGACGATTGCTTCCGTCAGCATCATGCGAAGGTCTGCTCCGGAGAATCCGTCCGTCCGTTCTGCGAGGGTGGTAAAGTCCATGGTGCAGGGGATGTCGGATGCGACGTGCCGGAGAATTGCTTCGCGCATGGTCATGTCCGGCAGGGTGAAGGTGACAACTTCGTCAAACCGCCGCCAGGCTGCTTCATCCAGCATTCCCGCATGGTTTGTTGCACCGATGAGAAGCACCTGATCTTTGATCAGGTTGATGTGGTCGATACTTTTGAGAAGGGTGTTTACCGCACGTTTCATGGTGCCGTTGTCGTCGGAGATGCGGGTCTTTGCGATGTAGTCAAATTCGTCTATGAAGAGAATGCAGGGGGCAATTTTTTTGGCAAGATCGAATATCCTGTCGATATTTTTGGAGGTTTCTCCCAGGTACTGGGAGGTAAGCATGGATAGTCTGACCTCCAGAACCGGCATGTGTACCGAGCGCGAGAGTGCGAGCGCAAAGGAGGTTTTGCCGGTTCCCGGGGGGCCGACGAGCAGGATTCTTCCCAGTTCGTAGATTCTGTGGCTGCGGAGGAATTCCTGATTTTCCAGGGAAATCTGTACTTTCCGGACGATTGCAAGCTGGTCCGGGGTGCAGACGAGGTCATCTAAGGAGAACTCGATCTCTTCGGGAGCGTATGCGACTACCAGATCAACTGCTTCGCGGTAGGTGTCGGATTTTGCGGTGAGTGCTCCGATCTTTCCGGTAAGGGATGCAACGGTGTCTTCAAAGAGCGGGATGTCTTCCCGCGCTTTTCGGTAGGAGATACTTGTTTCGCCCGCGGTCTCCAGGGAGAGGGACAGTGCGGGGTTTTTCATAACCGCGTCTGCTCCTGCATGGCGCAGATACCATTTCATTGCAGGTGCAAAGGTGGTTACAGCGAACTGTCCGAGGTCGTTTACCACGAGGTAGGAGTTTTTGCCGTCGGCAATGAGGCTGCGCGCGGCAAGATTCGGGAAGTAGGTCTTCAGTTGTCCTTCCTTGATGGCAACCGGCCGTGCAATGACCCCGGGAACGTCCGGGCAGAAGAGGGGACGCAGCGCTACGGGAAGGTCATTTACACCGAGCGCAGGGTTTCCATTTACCACTTCTGCTGTCAGAACGATCTCTGTGAGCTGCAGCAGTCCGGATTCAGTAGCAGTTGCGTCCATAGGTATTCCATATATATGGGTGAAAAAAAGGCATAAGGGTTTTGTGAGAGGCGCGTCTATTTCCGATCTGCCCGCAGACCCGCCCACCGCATGCGGATGCGGAACTCGTCCTCGGGCTGCGGGTCTGCTTTGAGGGCGTCGCTGT
>DALTYF010000260.1 GCA_029986195.1 Methanocorpusculum sp.
CGGCTCACCGATGCAGAAAAACAAAACCTGCTGAAACTGCTGGACATCATGCCGAAAGGAAACTCCCTCTGCCGCGGGGGTTTCCACGCAGGAAACATACAGTCGGACAACGAAACCTATACGATCCTTGACTGGGCAGAAGTCTCCGTCGGCCCTGCGGCTCTGGACGCCTGCCGGACCTACATCGACTACCAGTATATGGGGAAGTACCTCATGCCCGAAGAACTTGCCGAACAGATGGCAGAACTTTACCTGAAAAAATATACTGCCGCAAGTGGCATCTCCCGTGGGGAAATTCTGGCATGGCTCTCCCTAACCGCAGGGGCACTGTACGGCTATGTGCAGGATGAAGCGGCGAATCAGGAACTTTATTCCCTTATGCAGAAAGGGGACCGAGCATGACGGACATCATTACCGAGAAAATCTGTATCGTTACCGGCGGAACATCCGGCATCGGTCTTGCCGTCAGTGAGGCACTGCTCAGACGCGGCGCGGTCGTGTACATGGCCGACATCTCCGGAGAAAATATCGCCGCAGCACAGGAAAAACTGAAAGTTTCCCAACGCCCGGTTTGCCCGCGTTGATGTAACCAGACAGCCGGAGAACTGCAAACCTCATGCAAACCTGTGCCAGAGAGAACGGACGGCTGGACTATCTGGAAGGCAACGCAGGTGTTGGCGCGACCCTGCCGTTTGAGAGGGTAACGCTTGCGATGTGGGAGACTGGTCATCAACATAAATCTCTGGGGAGTTATTTACGGTATTGACGCGGCGTTTCCGATTATGGAAAAGCAGGGGTTCGGCCATATTATGAACACCTCCTCCCTCGCAGGTGTGATAGCACCCCCGTATCAGGCGGTCTACTGTGCAACAAAGTATGCCGTCACCGGCCTTGGCGAATCACTGCGGTATGAACTTGCCCACAAGGGAATTGCAGTGACGACGATCTGCCCCGGTAATGTGGCAACACCGATCTTCGGCGGTTCCGCACCGCCAAAGGATGCAATTCTGCAGGAGGGAGCAGCCAAAATAATTCTGGCCGGGGTTGAACAGAAGAAAGGCATTGTAATCCTTCCGGACAGTATGGATACATTGGTCCGCCGGGGGCAGACACATCCCGAAGAGATGGAGCAGCGGATGATCCGGGAGGCCGAGACCCGCCGGAAGGCGTATGCGGATCACAGGCACTACTACTGACTCCGGCTAAAACAGCGTTGACTGGGTATCCATAGAACGGCGGGTGAGAAGGGAATCGATCTCCTCGTGCCGCCAGAGGATACCCGCCGCATCACACTCCCGCACAAAGAAGTCCCACAACCCCGCATCCGGCGATCCGCACCAGTACTGATCACCAAACACTCTCTCATACCGTTCCCGAATCCCCAGAAACTGTTCGTCGAGCCGGTCATAGAAGTACGTCCGCTGGCGGTCGCGAAGTGACACGGCGAAATGTTTTTCCGCATACACAAACGCAGCCCCGGCGTCTGCCGCACGCGAAACGATCGCGGAAATATTTTCCTTCGTGTCGGTAAGAAACGGCAGCACCTGGCTGCTGGGGAAGATGGTGGCGGGGGCGCGTAATATTTTCCTTCGTGTCGGTAAGAAACGGCAGCACCGGCAGAAGAATGACGCCGCAGACAATCCCCTTCGCGGAAAGTGTTTCGATCGCACAAAACCGATCCGACGATGATGCCGCATGCGGTTCGATCTGTTTCGCAACCGCATCGTCTGCGGCGGTGATCGTAATGTTCACCGCCGCGGGGGAGTGTGCACCGATTGCGGTAAACAGATCCACATCGCGGCAGACGAGATCAGATTTGGTGATCACAACAACCACGAACCGGTACCGGTCGGCAAGCTTCAAAAATCCCCGCGTCAGTTCCTGTTCGCGCTCGAATACATTGTAGGG
>DALTYF010000032.1 GCA_029986195.1 Methanocorpusculum sp.
GAAAAAGAAGAGCAAAAGTACCGAGGAGCGGGAGGCGGAGGCACGGATGATCCACAACGCAAACATGGTGCTTTCCAGCGGGAAGAAGGCGATCATCGCGCTTGCCGGACGCGGGGTGGGGCCGGAGGCTGCGGCGCGGATTTTAAACACCTTTGCAACGGGCGACAACTTCTACCGTGAAATCCTGAAGGCTGAGAGACGCTTTGTCCAGACCCACCGGTTCTGGTCGGACTAACCACTGTTCATGCACCGGACTGCCCCCTGTTTTGCCCGGGGGTCTGCAAGAACCTTGGACAAAACAAGAGCAGTTCTGAAAAAAAAGATTCGGGGATATGTTGATGAAACGACCCGGGTTTTTTCCGGGAGGATGCATCCTGACGGATGCGGGAGGCACCCTGCCTTATTTCTGTTCCTTTAAGATGGTTTCCAGACGCTCCTCAAGGAAATCAAGACCGCGGCGGACATCGTCAAGGTTCTTGCCGCCGGTTAAGATGATCTTTCCTGAGGTGAAGAGGAGTGCGACGATCTTCGGGTCCTTAATGCGGTAGACAAGACCCGGGAACTGCTCCGGCTCGTACTCAATCGCCTCAAGGGACAGGGTTGCCACAACCCGGTTCAGGTTAATGAACTTGCCAATGTCGTAGGAACAGACAATGTTCGTCACCGCAACTTTGGGGACGTCCAGTGTTTTTACCCCCGCCTCTTTGAGGGATTTCAGGATGATCTCAAGGCCGTCCTGAAGAGCGGATTCGTTTCTGATGCCGGTTAAGACCACTTTTCCCGAGGAAAAGATCAAAGATGCCATTCTCGGCTCATCGATACGGTAGACTGCACCGGGGAACCGTTTGGTGTTCAGTTCACAGCCGTCAATCTTTTCAGCAATCTCTGCCAGGTTAATCTCATCTGCGATTACGCCGGATGCAACGATATTTTCGATCTTCAGCGAATCGTATGTTTTCCCATCCATCTCTATTTAATACGAGAGATGCAAGCATAATACTTCGCGTCCGTTGCACTGTCTCTCCCGGAAAGTACCCCCTTGGTCCTGCTCGCATTAATTACCTCAGACATCCCATCCATATAGGACAATAACCATGACAGAGACGCTAGGGGCCCCGACCATTGGGGGCAACATTGGCAATTATGAAGAGACGTACCGTACGTTCTCTCTCGTCGCGCCAAAGTACTACAACTTCGCGTTTGACGTGGTCGATGCCTGGGCCAAAAAGGATCGCAACCACTTAGCGATGATCTGGGTAAACCAGGAGGGTGTTGAAAAGAAATTCACCTTCTGGGACATGATGATCCACTCAAATGAGGCCGCAAACATTCTGATGAAGTTTGGCATTCAGAAAGGAGATCGTGTCCTTCTGATGCTTCCGCGTGTTCCCGAGTGGTGGATTTTAGTCCTCGGTATCATGAAACTGGGCGCAGTGTTCTGTCCCTCGCCCCACATGCTGACGGTGAAGGATATCGCCTACCGGATGAAGGTCGGCAGTTTCAAGATGGTTATCACCGACAGCGAAAATATGGATAAGGTTGATGAGGTCGCAGCTGACTGTCCGAATCTCCAGCTCCGCATGATTGTGGACGACAAACCCGGAGAACGGCTTGAAACACCGTGGATCGGCTACCAGAACGAGCTGCTGTATCCGGCCCCGGTCTCCACAAAACTTGTGAGCAGTGTCGGCCGCAGGATGCTTGCAACCGACCCGATGCTGATCTACTTCACCTCCGGAACCACCAAAGATCCGAAGATGGTGCTGCACGACTACGGGCACCCGCTCGGTCAGACGGTTACGGCAAAGTTCTGGCATGACTTAACGGAGTATGATGTGCACTTTACGGTGTCGGATACCGGATGGGCAAAGTGCGGCTGGGGCAAAATTTACGGCCAGTGGATCTGCGGCGCATGTATCTTTGTCTATGACTATCGCACGAAGTTCCATGCAACCGAACTCCTGCCGCTGATCGAGCGGTACGGGATTACGTCGTTCTGTGCACCGCCGACGATCTACCGGATGCTGATCATCGCGGACCTGAAGAAGTTCTCGTTTAGCGAGCTGCGTACCTGTACAAGTGCCGGCGAGCCGCTGAACCCGGAGGTTATCCGCATCTGGAAGGAAGGTACCGGCCTTACGATCCGGGAAGGATACGGTCAGACCGAGACCTGCTGCTGTATTGCAACGATGCCCGGCATGGAGGTCAAGCAGGGTTCGATGGGAAAACCGGTTCCCGGCTGGCACGTTCAGCTCCATGACGATGACGGAAACGAGGTTCCGCAGGGTGAGACCGGCAGAATCGCTATCTCGCTCAGTCCAAGACCCGCAGGTCTTATCCGCGAGTACCTCGACAACCCCGAGGAGAACGCGGCGATGTTCGTCAACGGCTGGTACTACACCGGTGACAAGGCGTATCTGGACGAGGACGGTTACTTCTGGTTCGTTGGAAGAAACGATGATGTGATCAAAAGCTCCGGCTACCGGATCAGTCCGTTTGAGGTGGAGTCCACCCTTCTTGAACACCCGGCGGTCAAAGAGAGTGCGGTGGTCGGCAGTCCCGATTCCATCCGCGGTATGGTGATTAAGGCGTTCATCGTTCTGCACGACGGATACCAGCCGTCGGATAAGCTGGTGAAGGATATTCAGAATTACGTGAAGCGGACGACCGCCCCGTACAAATATCCGCGTCTGATCGAGTTCGTTGCCGAGCTGCCGAAGACCATCTCCGGCAAGATCAAGCGTGCCGAGCTCCGTAACCGTGAACTCCAGCGGTTTGCCGAAGAAAACGGCGATAACTAATTTTTTCTTTTTTGAAAAGCAGTACCCTGTCTCAAAATCCCTTCAGTGCTGCACCGATTGCCCCGGCAAACTGTGCATCGGGAGAGGTAACCACCGGGCGACTCAGCCGTTCTTCCAGGGCAGTACGGACCGCACTGCTGGCTGACAGACCGCCTGAGAGAAAGACAGCGTCTGCAACCCGGACGCGTGCCGCAAGACCTGCGGCCTTTTCGGCAGCGGAGGCGATGACACCGGCAAGAATATCTGCACGGTTTGCCCCGGATGCCCGCAGACCGATGACCTCTGACTCGGCAAAGACTGCGCAGGTACTCGTAATCCGGACCGGAACCGCCCCTGTGACCGCGGCATCCAGTGTTGCAAACGTCTCGCCGAGGGTCTCAAGCATCATCTCAAGAAACTTTCCGGTTCCCGCGGCACATTTGTCGTTCATAATGAAATCCGCAACGGCTCCGTTTTCCTCACAGATGATGATTTTGCTGTCCTGACCTCCGATGTCAATCACCGTTCGTACCGCAGGATTCAGATAATGAACCCCCAGCGCATGGCACGTGATTTCGGTGACTGCCGCATCCGCGTCAACCGAGACGCGGCCGTAGCCGGTTGCCGTAATAAACAACTCTGATCGTGAAATCCCGTGTTTTTGCATGAGTTCTCCGCACATCTTATCGGTGAGTTCACGCGTGTTCCAGTCGGACGGAACCATTGAGAGCCTGACAACCGCACCATCATGTAGTAAAGCAAACTTCGTGTAGCGCGAGCCTGCATCAATTCCCAGCGAATACATCTTACAGCATCTCCAGAAATGCAGACAAGCGGGTTGAAATCTGGCCGGTATCTGCACGGGAGTAGTCAGTCTCCAGATGCATGAACGGGGTCTTTTTTACCCCGGACACATACCCGCGGAGTTTTGTACTCTCCGCATTAAAGGTGTGGCAGGCAACAAGACCCATGTCAACCACACCGTCAACCCGGTACTCATCGATCTTTTCCCCGATGATCTCAAGCCGGGCGGTGTTTGGTGTCATGCAGGAGCAGGGGATTCTGATGTACTTGCGGGCGAGGGCATCGTAGACATCGGGATTTTCTTCGTCCACCAGGAGTTCGGCTGCCCGTGAACCGATGCAGCCTTCAAGATATACAACCGTGCCTCCGGCGGCTTCTATTGCGTCGATGACTTTGACCGTTGCTTTGGTTACCGGAGATCCGGTGAGGAGAATACGTTTCGGGTGCCGCATTGGAACCGGCCGGCCGGTATATGTTTCTTTGAGGTTCTGAAGTTCTGCAAGTTTCCCGGCGGGTTCACACGAGCTCGTAACGGAGTTGAACATCTCAAACAATTCCCTGCCGGAAATCCGGGGTGGATCTTCTTTTGCAAGATGATA
This sequence comes from Methanocorpusculum sp., assembly GCA_029986195.1. Lineage (GTDB taxonomy): Archaea > Halobacteriota > Methanomicrobia > Methanomicrobiales > Methanocorpusculaceae > Methanocorpusculum. Next base: position 4,184 of record DALTYF010000032.1, read on the forward strand.
CACATCTGCGAGTGCCCGCCGCTCTGCATTCAGTGCACGGATCTGATCACGAATCATCTCATCTGTGATGACTGCGCCAAAGATCTCTTCCAGCCGTTTTGCAAACTTTCTGAACTCGATTGTCAGAAGCGCGATGCTGTCCTCATCGATCGTCTGCGGAAGATGAATTACATGCACCGGAATTTCTTCAGAGATGTACTCAAACATCTTTTTCTTGCCGTCGCAGGTTGTTTCGCCCACGATAAGTTTTGCAAAATGTGAGTAGGAGAGCGGCCGCTCCGAAGCGATCCGTAACTGGACTTCACCAGCGGGCAGAAATTGACCGGAAGGCCAGTTTTTGCTGCGGGAATGGTGGTGTCCGTTCCGCCGCAGAGTGAGACGGGCACCGCCCCTGTGGCCCGGATCAGTTCGCGGGGAACAAAAGTACAGAACGTGCCGACGAAGGGGGTCTCGCGGGAAAGCGCACGAACCCTCAGAAAATTTTTCCGGTGCTGTTCGGAGAAGGTGTCAAAGTCCGCGGGGAGATCGTTCATTGCTGTACTCATCCGCAAACAGCACATATAGTGCTTCTGTCTTACCGGTGATGCATCCCTTATTACCGTTCACGTCCAATATATACTTCAGTGAAGATTCATGACGACCCTACAGGAATATCTCAAAAACTCCGGCGTATATGAAGATCTCAGCAAAATAATTCTCTTAATAGCGGATCAGGCGGCACCCATCCGTGCTGCGTTCATCAGCAACCAGAGTTATGCTGACTCCACCAATGCTTCCGGAGAGCAGCAGGCTGCAATGGACACCTGGGCCGATACGCATATTACCCGTGTCCTTGCAAAGAGTGGGCTTGTGCGTGCGGTCGCCTCCGAAGAACAGGATGATATCACTACCTTCTCCTCATCCGCAAAGTACTCGGTGGTGATGGATCCGCTGGACGGCTCTTCGCTTATCTCGGTGAATCTGTGCGTCGGTACCATTGTTGGTATTTATGACGGTGATGTGCTGCAGCCGGGAAAGAACCTGAAAGCTGCGTTTTATATGCTCTACGGGCCGATGACGACGCTTACACTGTCGGTCGGGCGCGGTGTTGCAATCTTTGCCCTGAACAGCAACGGTGTGTATCAGCTGATGCAGGACAATGTGCAGATTCCGGAAGGAAATCTCTATGGTTCTGGCGGTCTGCGGACGGAGTGGCTGCCGGAGCATGCAAAGTTCATCGCAGATATTGAGGCGGCGGGCGGCAAGAACCGGTACTCGGGTTCGTTTGTTGCGGACTTCCATCAGGTGCTGAAGTATGGCGGGGTGTATGCGTATCCGCCGACGACGAAGTCGCCGGACGGAAAACTGCGGCTGGTGTTTGAGGTCAATCCGATCGGATTTCTGGCGTCCCAGGCGGGAGGGGCTGTTTCCAACGGTGTTTCGAGTACACTTGCGGTGGTGCCTGCACGGGTGCACCAGAGAACACCGATCTATGTCGGCAGCCGCGGCATGATTGCAGCAATCGAAAAAATTCACAATGCGTGACATATGACAACGACAATTTCCGTGTGTGCTCTGCCGCTCGGCGGCATTGCCGGGTCTGCGGCGATCTTTCCGGATGTCCTGCAGCGGGCGGCGAAGGTGTTAAAAGAGGCGGAAGGGTCACTTCTGACGGATTCGCTGGTGACGCATGTTGCCGACTGGCTGGTGCTGGTAATGGTGCATGGAGAAGGCGGAGCATCGCCGATGGTTACGGCCCTGAAGGATGCAGCTGTTGCCGCGGCTGCGGAGACGGCAGGAAAACGGCGGTTGTTTTCCCGCAATGACAAGCCCGTGATGTGCGGGTTGTCGTTTGCGGAGCGGGAAAGTGAGCCGTTTGTGCTGTTTCTCGCCGGAGCACGTGCTCCAAAGTTCTGGAACCCGGTTCTGCTTTCCCAGTTTGCTGATCCGTTTGCAACACCCTCTCTTGCGGACGGAAACGGCTTTGTGTTCTGTACCGAGGATGCCGCAATGTTTCAGATGCCGCAGGATCTGTACCGGCTGCTTGCTGCGGTAAAGAGTTCTGCAATCGTGGGCGTCGCTGCTGATGCGGATACTCCGGCGGCGTCCGCCGGTTCGGGCGTGGTGATGATCGCCCGTGCGGAGTGTCCGTACCCAGCCGCCGCAGAACTCTGCGGCGTGTTTGCCCGTCCCCGCGCCTCGCCGGAAGGGGTGCTCTGTCCGGTCAGTCTGTGTGACGGCAGGGCTGTGGTCTTCGGTGTTGTCCCGGTGGTGGCTCTTGGTTTTTCGGTTGCTGACGGGAAACTCTCCGGTCCGGTGGATCTCTTTGATAATCCGGCGTTTGATGCGGTACGGACCGCGGCGGGAAAACTTTCCGGGTTCATCTAACTGAAAGTTCCGCGGTGTACTGCGGAACGGACCGTTTTTTCATTTTTTATTCACACAGGAAAAATCTCTCCTGTGGTTTTTATTCTGCTTGATTGTGTGCCGGGTGAGCGGGCAGAGTGAGATAGAAAAGATTGGTACAAAATATGCAGGTAAACCTGCATATCTTTTTTAGTGTCCGAAGCCAGTGCATCCACCGGATTCAGGTTTGCGGCTTTCCATGCCGGGTACAGGCCCGACAGCAGGCAGACCAGAATGCCGATTACAATACCGTACGGGATGTAGATCAGAACCGACGGGGCAAACATCAGACTGATGTTGCCAAACAGCAGGCCGATCACCAGAGCCGATGCGCCGACGCTCAGAACCCCGCCGATCACCGCGCCGATAAGGCCGATGATCGCCGCTTCATACAGAAACATCAGCAGCACCTGATTGCGGAGCGTGCCGATACTGCGGAGAATACCGATCTCACGGATACGTTCGTTCACGCTCATCAGCATCACGTTGAAGATGGCAACTGCTGCAACCAGCAGCGAGATGCCGCCGATGGCAACCAGGAAGAGTGAGATCATACCAAGACCCTCCTGCATCATCTCCGCAAACTGCCGTGCGTCGATTACAGACACCCGGTTGTCCGTGTCACGGTCGGCGCGGCCGTTCAGCCGCTTTTCAATCGCGGAGGAGATGGGATCCAGATTATCCAGGTTGCCGGTTTTCACCATTGCAGAACTGTAGAGATTGTGCGTGTTTACGATTGATTCATACCAGGTTGTCGTTCCGACAATTGCACTGTCGGTGGAAAACGTCAGCGACATGCCGGTGTTTTCCAGAATACCCACAACACGCACAGCTTTCGTTGCGCCGTTCTTGTCCGTCATCGTAAGCCGGCTGCCGATACGGAGATCATGGTCGTCTGCAAGTTTTTCGCCGATCAGAACGCCTTCTGTGCCGCGGGGAACTTTTCCGCTCAGAATCGTCACCAGTTCGGGAATGTCGCCGGGCCTGAGACCATAGGTCTGGGCACCAAACTCTTTGTTCTGAAACTTCATCACCTTCGCTCCCTGATACATCGGAATCAGTGAGTAGTCCGAGGTGGCGGATCGTATCGCGGCCTCAATGTCGCGCATATCCTTGGAGGAGAGACCGGTTACGGAGATGCCGTCCACCGTTTTCTCCTCGTTTGATGTGATCGTCAGCGAGTTCGTTGATGATGACAGAAGCGATGTCATGTCTGTTGAAAATGCGGCGCCCATCATGCCAAGCGAGGTAATCGCCAGAACACCGATGATAATGCCGATCATCGAAAGCATTGACCGCAGGAAGTTCAGACGCAGATTCCGCATTGACAGCTCAAAAATGATCGGGGAGATGATTTTATTGAGAGCCGATGCGGTCTTTTTTTTACTCATTCACAATTTCCCCGTCACGGATAACAATCGTCCGGTTCGCATACGTTGCGGTGTGCGGATCGTGCGTAACCATGACAATGGTTCTTCCTTTCCTGTTCAGATCCTGAAGCAGAGCCATGATCTGTTCGCTCATCTTGGAGTCGAGGTTTCCCGTCGGTTCATCACAGAGGAGAAGCGCCGGATCGTTTGCAAGGGCACGGG
>DALTYF010000261.1 GCA_029986195.1 Methanocorpusculum sp.
CCCCGTGCGGATCTACTCGCAGATCAAAAAGCCGGATATGATCATTGTGCTTGATCCGACCGTGATGGACACGGTAAATGTGCTGGCCGGTCTCAAAGAGGGGGGGGCGATCTTCATCAATACGCATGAGGATGTGCAGTTCCCGAAACAGTTCACGGTGCACAAGGCGGATCTGACGGGCATTGCGCTTTCGGAGAATCTGGTTGTTGCGGGAAGTCCGATCCTGAACACACCGGTTATCGGGGCGCTTGCAAAGCTGGGTCTCTTTACGCCGGAATCGGGCACGAAGGCAATCACGGAGACGTTTGCGGATCCGCGGAATGTAACTGTTGCGAAGAAAGCATACGACGAGGTGAACTAAATGGCTATGCCGAAGATGACAATCAGTGTCCCAAAAGAAGGGGCAATGGGACAGACCGGTTCCTGGCGGACGTTTCGTCCGGTGGTGAACCGCGAGATCTGTAACCACTGCGGTATCTGTGCGATGTACTGCCCTGATGCGGTGATCGATCCCGACAATGAGGAGATCGATCTGGTGTACTGCAAGGGCTGCGGGATTTGTGCAAACGAGTGCCCGAAGAAGTGCATCGAGATGATCAGAGAAGAACACTAACTTTTTTTCATTTATCTCATCCATAAAGATATATCCGGCAATGGAGATGTATAGTGATAGCGACTGTGAGCAAAATATGCGGACCATACCGACCCCACAATCATGCAAAGGAATACTGCTGCTGACACTCTGTCTGGCAGTCGTGCTTTTTTCTGCCGGATGCATTCAGGATCAAACGATTCCCGTATCGGAAGCCGATAAGGATCGGATGAATGCGACCTTTGCCGCCGTGTATGCATCTGTCGGGCATTCCCTGGATGCGATCGGTGCGGATGTGGCGGGTACGGCAGAAGATCAGTCAGGACGTTTATCTGCCGACCCGTTTCTGAAACTCTCGGTGAAGGAGTTATATCAGAAGTATCCGTGGACGGAGTGGGCCGTTCGGTACGACTGGAACGGCACGGTGCTTGCCGGGTATCCTGCGTACGGAAATGATACTCCCTATCTGCGGAATGCCGCAATCACCAAATCGGCATTTTCGGATGCGGGATATCTGATGTCTGCGCCAAAGATCAATGAGAAGGGGAAGGGTCTTCTTTCCCTGTCCGCTCCGGTATACACTTCGGACGGTGCGTACGACGGGTATGTTTCCCTTGAACTTGATCCGTGGATGTATTTGCAGCAGGTCATGCGCGAGACAGAATACCCGGCCTATCAGATCTGGCTGATTGATACGGCAGGCATAGTGTATGTTTCTCCGGATGCGGTTGCGACGGGAGAAAATATTCTGACCAGTTCGATATACGGGAAAACCAAAGGTGCAGAGATTGTCCGGGAGATTGCAGAGGTTCCGCAGGGTATGGCAGCAGGAGACGGGTATGATCCCGCATATACCCGCCTGACTTCCAAGCTGTATCGCTGGGACAGCCTGACAACCGGCGGTACAGAGGTCTGTGTGATTCTGTCGGTGCCGGTGGGAACAGGTACGCCGGTGTTCCCCGCAAAAAGTAATGATATTCTCTCGATGCGGCAGATTACCACAGATATTGTGATGTATGAGGCGGCGAACGGTCAGACAAAGACTCTGGAGATGCTGAACAATCCAAACGGCAGGTTCGCACTGGATGACGGGGCGGCATTCGCCTATGATACGAACGGAACACTTCTCGCGGATGCTACACGCGGGAGTCTGATCACAGAGAATTTCCTGAACTATCGCGACGGATACGGGGTTGAGACGATTAAGATGCTGATAAAGCGCAGTAATCAGGGAGGCGGATATGTCCCGTATTTCCACCCGGTTCCGGGAGAGCACGGGGAGAGCACGGCACTGCTGTGCCTGGCATATGT
>DALTYF010000262.1 GCA_029986195.1 Methanocorpusculum sp.
GGCACTCCTCGGCCTCCTTGCCGCAGCAGCTCTGCTGCGGCGGCGGGAATAATTTTTTTGAGAAAGTTCCCGCAGGACGTTTTTTTCTGAAGTACTGTCTGCCGGTGCAGAGTGTTTTTGTCCGCGGTGCCAAAGACACCGCCCGACAGTACACATAACTTTCAGCAAAGAAGTAAAACCCCCGAAAAGAGAACGCCGGAAAAGCAGGAATGTTAATCTGCAATGAAAGAGAACTCCCTTAGTACAGTAAAAAAATGGTTCTCCTCAAATGTGATCTGCACGTCCATACCGATGCATCGCGGGATGGAGAAAGCTCGGTAGAAGCAGTAATTGCAGCTGCAAAAGCCGCAGGCCTTGACGCCGTCGCCATCACCGACCACGATACCACGGAAGGATCGATCGCCGCACTCGCCTGCAAAAATCCGGGGATTCTGATAATCCCCGGCATTGAGGTTTCGACAAAACAGGGACATCTGCTGGTGCTCGGAACAACGCAGGTGTTCACACCCAAACAGGATGTGCTGACAACGATTGCGGAGGCGAAAGCACTCGGGGCAGTAACGATTGTCCCCCACCCGTTCCACCGCTGGCGGCACGGGGTCGGCCTCCGGTGTAAAGAGGCGCTGCTGGCAGCAGATGCGGTTGAAGCACTGAACAGCCGCTACATTATCGGAACAGCAAACCAGAAGGCCGCAAAGATGGCAAAAAAGTATCACCGGCCGGCAACCGCAGGCTCGGATGCTCACAACTGTACGTTTGTCGGATTCGGGGTAACGGAGATCGAAGCCGAGGAGCGTTCGGTTGCGGCAATTCTTGATGCGATCCGGGCGGGATGTGTCTCCTGTACCTGCAAAAAGACGCCGCTCCGCACCTACACCCGGCAATCATGGGACAATACGGTTCGCAAGATGCGCAGGCGCGTGCCGCAGTTCCGTCACCGGCCGCGGCGGAGAATCATCCACCGAAAACGATGAAACTCGCATTTGCTGTCGGATACAAGGGGGATAATTTCGCCGGGTCACAGGCACAGCCAAACCGGCGGACGGTGGAAGGAGAGTTTGTTGCGGCGGGTGTCGGTCTCGGTCTCTTTGCCGATGCAAAGGAGGCGCACTTCCGCATCTCCGGACGGACGGACAAGGGAGTGTCTGCCCGGAAACAGATCGTCTCCGTCACGACCGACCATCCTGAGAAGGCGGTCGATGCCCTGAACTTCTGGCTGCCGGACGACATCTGGTGTCTCGGGGCAGCCGAGGTGTCACCGGATTTTTATCCCCGCTATGCAGTGACATCCCGGACCTACCGGTACTATTTTCCCTACGCGGCGGACATTGCCGCGATGGATACGGCCGCCCGGCAGTTCATCGGACGGCATGACTTGACGCGGTTTTCCAAAATGGAAGAGGGGCGCGATCCGAACCGGACGGTCACGGAGGCGAGGGTGTTTGCAGCGCCGAACGGCTGCCCGGTGTTTGAGGTTGCGGCGAAAAGTTTCCTCTGGAATATGGTGCGGGGCATGGCAGGATTTCTTGCGTCGGTCGGGGCAGGAGTGGCGGAGCCAAAGACCGCAGGCGATCTGCTGACAAAGCCCGGCCACCGCGTGCATCCGGCTCCGGCAGAGGCACTGATCTTCTGGGACGCGGAGTGTGATGTCTCGTTTACACCGATGCGGCAGGCAAGAGAAACAATGCGGATGCTCGGACGTGCGTCCGCTGCGGCACGGGTAGAACTGCACGTCGCAGAAGCACTGATGAATGAGCCGCCGGAGGAGGTCTGGCGGCGGCTGGTGCGGGAGTATCCCGACCTGCAGCAGAGATCAAAATGACAGTGTGTACGGCCTCTGCGGCTGCAAAGAAGAGGCGGAGTCATTCAGTAGCATCGTCTGTCC
>DALTYF010000033.1 GCA_029986195.1 Methanocorpusculum sp.
CTGCAATACAAGGTAGCCGGAGCAGAAATGTTTGACCGATCACAGCTGATGAAGGGAACGCTGGAAGGATGTATTCTTCTGATCATCGGCCGGGAAACCACCTACGGATACGAAATTATGGAGAAGCTGATTCAGTACGGATTTGCCGGCATTCGGGAAGGAACGATTTATCCCCTTCTCGTACGGCTGGAAAAAAAGCATCTGATCGCCTCCGAGTACCGCATCTCGCCGCTTGGGCCGAGCAGAAAATACTATCATCTCACCGACAGCGGCCGTGAGACTGCTGAGGAATTTTCAGCAGCATGGCAGGATATTTCGCAGGCCGTTGAACGCATACTTGGCAGAGGAGAAGGAAATGTCTGAATTATCACAACTCAGAAAAGAGAACAATGAACTGGAAAAGGAACTGACAAAAGAGAACAGTGATCTGATCACACGGATGTACTTCTATCTGGTATCCTCCAGTCTGAAAGAGATTGAAGTTGAAATCATCCGAAAGGATCTGACCGGCATGGCACTTGAAGCGTAGGAACGGGGAGAGTCGCTTGCGGATGTGATCGGGGAAGACTATAAGCGGTTCTGTGATGAGCTGATCGCAAACGGCAGGAGAAAAACACCGGGCGGAAAACTTCTTGAGATTCTTGAACTCCTGCTCTATGCCGGAAATGTGCTGCTGATCGGAACAATACTGCTCGACGGCACCATGCCCGGAGCAGGACTTGCAATAACTCCGGCATTTATTACGTCCATCCTGTTTGGTGTGGTCTGCGGAACTGCCGTTCTGTGGTTCCTTTCCCGGGTCGTCTGGGGACTGCCGGAGGAAAATCTCCGCAGAAATCAGATTCTCGGATACGGGGGACTGTTTGCGGCTCTTGCAGGATTTATTCTGCTGAACAGATTTTTACCGGCAACGGAACTGTTTACCATCGACCCCTATGTTGTTCTGGTGTTCGGAATTGCCGTTCTCATCATTGTAGTTCTGATCCGGAGACGGCAGAACTGACATCCGACACTTTTTTTCGCGAAGATTTCCAAAAAAGAAAAAATTGGTGTGTGTTTGGGGTGGTGTATAGTGTGTGGGGATATTATATTCACGCAAACGTCAGCACGGTGTTTCCGGCTGCGTCGGTGAGGAAGAGTCTGCCGTCGACTACTTTGTAGCCGGCTACGTTTCCGAGTGCTGCGTAGAACTCAGACTCTGCGTTCATTGCATCCTCGGGTCCTGCCATCATGGTGGAACCGACTGCACTGAAGGTAAGGCCGTCTGCGGTTTCAGTGTAGCTGCCGAAGTAGAGGTTGACCGGAGCCTGACCGTTGAATGAACCGTCTGCGGTGAGGTTAAGGGTAACATCGCTGTTGCCGTCAAGGACCCACTCGTTGACAAGTCCGGTCTTCTCAACACCCAGAAGGGCTTTTGCAGCAGCAGTCTGGGTATCGACCGGCCGGACAAAGGTCAGCAGAGTCTTGCCGTCCTTGTCAGTGAACTCAAGCATGCCTTCACCGACTTTGTAACCGGTGACATTGTCCAGGGCTGCAAAGAACTCGGTCTATGCCTTCATCTGATCCTCAGGTCCTGCCATCTTGGTTGCGCCGACTGGACCAAAGCTGATGGAGCCGTCGGTGATGCTGGCAGTTCCGAAGTAGAGGTTAACCGGAGCCTGACCATTGAATGCACCATCTGCGGTGATGTCAAGGGTAATGCCTTTATCGGTGGGGAAGGTGTCCAGTGCCGGAGATGAGAGAACCTGCCTGCTCAAGGACAGCCGCATTAAAGGTCAGGAGGGTCTTGCCGTCAGCAATCTTGTAACCGGTGACATTGTTCAGGGCTGTAAAGAACTCGGTCTCTGCCTTCATCTGATCCTCAGGTCCTGCCATGAGAGTGGTGCCTGCATTTCCGAAGGTAATCCCGTTGGTTCCGGTGACAAACCAGCTGCCGAAGTAGGTGTTGACCGGGGCCTTGCCGCTGAATGCACCATTGGTAAACTCAAGGGTAACTTTGCCGTTGCCAGCAAGGGTCCAGGAGGTTCCTTCAAGGATCTCTGCGGGCATTGCCGCAAACGTCAGGAGAGCGTTGCAGGAAGCGTCGGTGAAAGTTACCACACCGTTTGCAACGGTGTAACCGGTGACATTCTGGAGTGCTGCAAGGAAGTTCTGTTCCTGCGTCATCATGTTTTCCGGCCCTGCCATTCTGGTGGTTGCCATCGGGCTGAACGTTACTTTTCCGTTCTCAACGGTGATGGTACCGTGATAGAGATTGACACCGGCATTGCCGCTGACGTTGGTTCCGGCGATCTCCATGCTGATGATGCCGGCCGGGTGTTCTGCATTCGATCCGGATCCAATACCAGTAAGGATCCACTTGCCCTCAAGGGACTGGGTCTGCGGTGCTGCAATACAGCCTGCCGCAAAGACAAGTCCGCCTACAAGAATGAGGGCGATTAACACAAGTCCTGTGTGTTTCATACTACATACTTGGTCACGGGAGGTTATAAGGCTGGCTTAAGCTACGAATTTTCTCTCAGTCATACGGGCTTTGTTTTCAAAATAGAACACACATTCGAGATTTTCTGAGAGATTGCCGTATTGTGCAAAAGAAAGAATCTGCATAGGGTTCACCGTTGCGGGACGGAGTAGCCTTTCGTCAGTTGTGGAAAATCCCTGCGGCATGCAGAAGTATTTTCGCGCGAAAAAAAGAGGAATGATTATGCCTGATTGTAGGTCAGCAGTGCCGCACCTCCCGGCCCGGTAAGTACAAGCTGGCCGTCAACAAGGTTGTAGCCGGTAACCTCCCCGAGACTGGTCAGGTAGGAGGTCTCCTTTTTGATCCTATCCGCAGGTCCGGTCATTTTGGTGGTGGAGATGCCGGATACGGAAAGACCCTGGTTTTTGGAGAAAACGGCGTTTGCGGTATAGACGTTTACGGGGGCCTGACCACTGAAGGTACCATCGTCACCGATGACAAGCGTGATACTGCTGTCTCCGGCGAGTGTCCAGGAGGTCCCTTTGAGCTGATCGGCCACGTTTACCGCAAAGAGCATGGTATTGCTGTTGTGATCCGTAAGAGTAAGGGTACCGTCTGCGATGTGGTAGTCGCTCGCATTGTTGAGGATGCGGTAGTACTGGGTTTCGTAGGCATTGACTCTGTCATCGGCAGATGCCATTAAGGTACTGATGACGTTGCTGACAGCAAGGGTATCAACACCCGTCGTTCTCCAGGTGCCGCCGTAGGTATTGACCGGTGCCTGACCGGTGAGTGTTCCGGTGGTGTCGAACCGCAGGGTAACGGTCTTTGCTGCCTGAGGCGGGGCAATGCCGTTCACGGAGATCAGCTCCCAGGTAGTGTCTGCAAGCATGTTTTTGAAGATAAGAACCGGTTTGCCGCTGCCGTCAGTCAGGCTGAGAGTACCCATGCCGAAGTTAAATCCGCTTACCCCGGGAAGCAGGGCAAAGTAATCGTCTTCCTGTGCCATGAGTGCGGGTGCGCCTGCGGCCTTGGTACTGGCAATATCAGCAATGGTCAGTCTGGTACCGTCAAGTTTCCAGGTTCCGGTGAACTGATTGATACCGCCGGTTCCAAAGACCGTACCATTGTCATCGAAACTGAGTGTGATGAGAGCAAGCGGCTGAGCTGCAGCAGATGCCGCCGGGGCGGTATAGGAAACAAGGGACCATGCAGTGTTTTTGAGCGGGGTGGTAAAGGTGAGAAGCGTGTGCCCGTCCTTATCCAGCAAAACAAACGAACCGTCGGTCAGTTTATAGCCGGTAACGTTGGCAAGAGAGGTAAAGTATCTGTCCTCGTCGGTCATGAACTGTGCGGGTCCTGCCATAAGGGTTGCAGCAATCTGCCCGAAGGTAAGCGTTCCTGCCCCCGGATCCGCGGTATAGGATACGGAGTAGCCGTTGACACCGCCGTTTCCGGACGCACTGCCGCTGTCACCGAAGGTAAGTGAAATCGTCGTTGCAGGAAGCGACGCAGCATCACTGCCGGTACCAAACCCGGCAAGAACCCATGTCGTCCCCGCAGGATTCGGCTGACTGCCTGTGTTAACGCAGCCGGCCGTGAGAATCACTGCTCCAATACAAAGGAGCGCAAGAATAAGTATGCCTGTACGTTTCATACCAGTATGATTTGCAGGCGTGGGTTATAAGAGTCGAGATGGTTACAATTTTTTTGAAAAACATGCCCGCCTGTTCTCTCACCCGCACGACGGAAAAATCAAAAACAGTATGTTTCCGGAATCAGAATCCGAACTTTTCCCGGTACGTATTGATCAGCCGGTAGTAAATCTCCTCAACCGACCGCAGCTGATCAATACGTACCCGCTCGTTTAAGCCGTGCAGACCGCATAACTCCCCCGGTCCGTACTCAATTGCCCGGAACCCTGCCTTGCGCAGTGCCCGTGCATCCGACGCCGCCCACTGCACCATCGGTTTTGAGGCAACATGATACACACTGCTTATCGCGTTTGCGGTACTTTGTACCAGAAACGATTCAGGATCCGTTAGAGAAGCGTTCGCCTTTGTGAGCGGCGTAACCTTTGCCGACGACGGCAGGTGTCCGTAAATTTCGCCGAGAATCTCATCACAGTCACAGCCCCACGGCAGCCGGAGATCCATTGTCAGGCGGCATTTCTGTGCAACAATATTCACACGCTCCCCGCCGGAGATAAGACCGGGATTGTACATGATCTGCCGGAAAATCGGCGAAAGTTCATGACCTTCCCGCTCTTCCTGCATGTCGCTGATCGCAATGGAATGCTCAATAAGCTCTTCTAATGCAGGAGACTGCGGATATACACGGTTGTGCAGCACGTCAATCCATGCAAGGAAGGAAAACGCCTGCATAATCGCACTCTCCCCCACCACCGGAAACAGCGACGAGTGCCCCGGTGTTCCGGTAAACTCCACCTCAAACCGGCAGATCCCTTTCTGACCGACCGACGGTGCAAACGCAGGAGTGGGTTCTGCAATCAGCGCATCGCACGGATGGATCAGCTGTTTTTCAATCAGATACCGTGTCCCGTAGCGGCCGCCGCCCTCCTCATCGCAGACAAATGCAAGAGACACCGGAATTTCGCCGCAGTCATCTATTACCCGTTCTACTGCGGTAAGAATCGCCGCACAGCCGCCTTTCATATCCGTACTTCCGCGACCGTGCACATACGTATCGTCAACAACTCCTGCATACGGAGGAATATCCCATCCTTCCTCCATTGCAGGAACCACATCCATGTGGCCGGAAAGCATCAGCGCACGGTTCTGCTCCCGGGAAATGACATTGCAGTGCCCGGGGGACCCTTCCGTAATATCCGAACGGATACCAAGTCCCTCAAGAAGCGATGCAATATACTGGGCAGCCTCTGTTGTATCGCCGGGAGGATTTTCGCTTTTGATCTTCACCAGTTCCGAACAGATACGTACAACATCCATCGCTTACCTCGCGGCATGCTTCGCCTTGTACTCAGCAAACAGTTTCCCGAGTGCACCCGCCGGATAAATGCTCCGGAGAACCTGCTGGGAGAAAATATCGTCGGCCATATCACGGAAGAACTGCGGCGGCAGCGGTGTCCGGGACGCAGGATCCAGAACGATCCGGAATCCCACATACCGCGTGCACTCGTCCGGATCATAGATCAGCTGCCAGAGCATCGGGCAACTTTCAAACATCTCCTGATTTGTATCCCGCAGCCAGACCATAAATCCGGGGAACAGCGCATTGTCCCCTTCCTTTGCCAGATCAACCCGGCGGCGGAGATACTCGGCCGTCATCACACAGCGGATTGAATCAGGGTTATAGGCAAGAGAACTCAGCGTATAGTCAAGATGCGCAACGGCATCAATGAGATAAAAGTAGAGGACGGGATCCATCTCAGACGGACTTTCCAGAATCAGTGACTTGTGATAGAGATACTCGGCCTCATTTGAGTACTCGTTTCTCTGCGGTAACATAGTAGTAGTTTGTCGGGAGAGACAAAAAGCGTTGGTATGCCGGCGCAGAATATGCACGGCAGAACAGAACGAAAAAGAAAATGGTGGAAGTGAGTTTATTCCATGTGGATGGCGCTTTCCGGGCACTCATCCACACAGGTCTCACAGTCAACGCAGGCAGAGGCGTCCACAACTGCCTTGTCATTGTCAAGTTCGATTGCTGCTGCCGGGCAGATGTCCACACAGGTTCCACAGCCGGTACACTTGTCTTTATTAACTACTGCTACCATTTCAAATACCTCAAATAGTTCTTATTGTATTTCAATCAGAAATAAAAATAGGTTTCGACCGGGGAACAAAACCCCGTTCATCCCCGGGAATGATACCGGGAGTTACAGCCCGAGAACTTCTTTCATGGTGTACAGGCCCGGAGCTTTGCCGGAAACCCATGCAGCCGCACGAACAGCGCCGCGGGCAAACACTGCACGATCATATGCCCGGTGCGTCAGCTCGATCGTTTCATAGTTCTGGTGGAACTGCACGGTGTGATCGCCGACCACATCTCCGCCGCGAATCACATGAACGCCGATCTCATTCCCGCGTTCGGTCATGCCGCAGCGGCCGTACATCTCCTCACGCTTGCCGACCTCTTCTTCGATAACCTTCAGAATGGTCTTGGCAGTTCCGCTCGGTGCATCTTTTTTGTGGCGGTGGTGGGCTTCGATCACTTCGATGTCATAGTCGCCGAGTTTCTTTGCGGCTTCACGAACCAGTTCCCAGAAGATGTTGACACCGACACTGAAGTTCGTCGTTTTGACGGCCGGCACACCTTTGACTGCATCAATCAGCTCCGCATCCTGTTCCGGGGTGAAACCGGTCGTACCGATAACGAGGGCCACATCATGTGCTGCGGCAATTTTTGCGTTCACCATGGTGGCCGCGGCAACTGTGAAGTCGATCATCACGTCCGGTTTGTGTTCCTCGATAAATGCTGCAAGACCGGACGATTCCACCACCGGTTTTCCAAGAATCTGTCCCGGACGGATATCAACACCGCCGATCAGTTCAAGTTCCGGATTTTCCACAACCATGTTGGCGATGGTTGTACCCATGCGGCCCATTGCACCGCAGATCATTACTTTAGTCATAGTGGGAAAGCACCTCCCGCAGTTTGCCGGTCATCTCCGGATTCAGTGAATCCAGCGGCAGACGGACATTGCCGGAGGCAATCAGTCCACGGATCTCTGCGGCACGCTTGACCGGAACAGGGTTTACATCCATAAACATCGCTTTGGACAGCTCCATCAGTTCATAATGAATTCTGCGTGCGCCGTCCATGTCGCCTTTTACAAAGGCGTTATACATGGCAACCATACGCTTCGGCTCAATGTTTGCGGTAACCGAGATGCAGCCCTGACCACCGATGGAAAGCACCGGCAGTGTCAGCGAGTCATCACCGGAGGTAAGGACAAACGGATACTCGCGCTCCACACCTTCAAGACCGTGGATGATGGCCATCATCTGATCGATGTTGCCGCTTGCCTCTTTGACAGCAACAATGTTGGGGATTGTTTTTGCCATCTCAATGATCAGATCAGGCGGCAGGTTCTGACCGGTCCGGCCGGGAATGTTGTACACCACAACAGGAAGACCGATATCGGCGACTTTTTTGTAGTGCTTGAGAAGACCGCTCCGGTTTGGTTTATTGTAGTAGGGACTGATCAGGAGGGCACCGTCCGCTCCGGCAATTTTTGCAGCACGGGTCATGAGAAGCGCTTCTTCAGTGTTGTTGGATCCGGTTCCGGCAATAACGGGTATGCGGTTGTTTGCGGCAGACACGGCTTCTTCAATGACACGGATGTGTTCAGCATGCGTCATCGTGGCAGATTCACCGGTCGAACCGCAGGGCAGAAGACCGTGAACACCGCCGGAGATTACATGCTCAATACAGCTCCGGAGCCCCTCGATATCAAGGGACTGTGAGGCATCATCACGGAACGGAGTGATGAGTGCAGGAATCACACCTTCGAACATAGTACCTATGCATTGGGTGCGGAAGCTACATGTACCTTCGCTTGATACAGGCGTTGCACCTAAATTCGTTTATTGCCTATGAATGATCATCGTTGATCGAATTT
>DALTYF010000263.1 GCA_029986195.1 Methanocorpusculum sp.
ACTTCCGTTGCTGCTACCGTTGGTGTTTCGGTTGCCGGTGCCGTGGTTACCTCCGTTGTTGCTACTGTCGTTACTTTCGTCGTTGGTACTGTTGTCATCAGCGTTGTGGGCACGGTCGTTGGTTCCGTCGTCGGCGCTGTTGTTATCTTTGCAGGAGAGGAATCCTCCTCTGCCCCGCCTTCCTCAGCTGCCGCTCCTGCGGTGAACAACAACGCAAAAACGAGCAGCACAAACAGATATTTTCTCGTAAATACACACTTCCCAAAATGTACTAAAAATAGATCGCAGGAAAATATAAAGTCCTGCGGCTGGAAGATTACTCTTCCTTCTTTGCCGGAACCCCGGCAATCGAACAACCTGCCCCGCACGGTTCCTTGGCGACATCAGGTATCACACGATAGGCATTTGCCAGAACCGACGAGTTTGCGAGAAGTCCTGCGACCAGCACCGCCTCCAGAATTTCCTCTTTGGGGATGCCCATCTTCTTTGCCACCTGCATGTGATACGCTGTACAGTGATCACAGCGTAGGGCCGCCCCCACCGCAAGGCTGATCAGCTCGATCACCCTCGGTTCCAGACTGCTCATCTGATTCACCGCATTCTTGTAGAGAAGATGTGAGATCAGCGCTTCGGGGCAGTCCTCAAGCTTCTTGTAAATTAACGGGGCGGTCCCGTACTCCTCCTCAACCCGGGCCAGCCAGTCAGCCGCCGTTGTTTTGGCACCCTTTTCTTCAAGCTCCCGGATAGCTTCCTGAAAATCCAAATCAAACTCAACCATTGAATTACACCACAATATTTGTTTCCGACAGCGGACGGATCCGGATTAGAATGTAGTTGCGCATCCGGGACGGCAGGACATCCGCCACATCACCGACCGTAATGTCACCCTCAATCACCAGATCGCGGATACGCTGTGCATACTCCTCATAGCTGAGCTTTACCCGCAGACCGGTCAGCTGCACCGCAATCGGCGACGGCGAGTACACATCCTCGATCTCTGGAATCTCCTGCTTGATCATATCCTGAATCCGTGCAGGCGACACCGAGAGCGGATCATGCGACAGCTCTTTGCGTTTCTCGGAGATCACCCGTTCCACCTCCTCGATCACCAGATCCAGCCGGTGAATATCCGCCTCCGTCTGCGTCCGGTGCATGAACCGGCCGAGACCGCCGGCATATCCTGCCACCGGCGGATCGGTCTGCTTCTCCAGCTGTTCGCGGGACGGGCCGCCGGTCAGAATGATCGGTACCGTAACACCGCGGCGGAGTTTCGGGAACTTCTTTTCAATGCAGGTTGCAAAGTTGCCGAGCACATAGATTGCCAGGTCGTGCTCATTGATCAGGTCGCGCTCCTCGTCATTGATCTGCGAGATGCGTTTGCCAAAGCCTCTGGCCATTCCGAGAATGTTTGACTTCGAGCCGTGACTGCGCAGATACTCGGCAACATCGCAGGCCGAGTGCGGCAGGTGATGAATCTCAAGACTTGGAATCACCACGGCGATCTCGGTTCCGACTAGGGGCGAGGTCTGGACCTCGCCCGCCAGCGGACGGGAGAACTCCTTCAGCCCTTCGATATCGTCCTGCGGCATCAGCACCTGCAGCACAACCTCGTTGGCAATGTTGTGCCGCTGCACAATGTAGCCGCCAAGATCCTCAATGTAGTCAACCACCTCATCGAGCCGGTACACACCGCCCTTGTAGGTAACCGGAACAAGAATCATCGCAGCTCCTCCTCCATAAGCGTGAACCGGTCAGCAATAATCCGGTCAACATCCTCTGCCGGAAGCGTGTTCTCGCTTGCCGCATAGGAGAAACGATCAGATCCGTAATTTTCGCGGCGGACCTTGAAACCTTCCGGTGCAATCACCTGGATTG
>DALTYF010000034.1 GCA_029986195.1 Methanocorpusculum sp.
GGGATTCGCACAGATGACCGAGGAAGTCTGTGGTCGCGACACGCTTATCTGCGGAGACGATCTCTTCGTCACCAATGTAAAGCGTCTGGAGGAAGGCATTGCTCTTGAGGCAGGAAACTGCGTCTTAATCAAGCCCAACCAGATCGGAACCCTGACCGACACGTTTGAGACGATCCGTCTTGCCCATGAATACGGGTATGAGACCGTCATGAGCCACCGGTCCGGTGAGACAACCGACACCACGATCGCACATCTGGGAACTGCATTCAACTGCTGTTTCCTCAAGTGCGGGGTTGTTGGCGGCGAGCGTATTGCTAAATTAAATGAACTTATAAGAATTGAGGAGCATTTCTAAAATGACCGACAATGAACTTGGAATTGAACTGACCGAACCATTAGTATCCGTGGAAGAGTATCTGGCAGCCGGTGTCCACATCGGTACCCAGCAGAAAGACGACGACATGAAGGAATTCATCTACCGCGTCCGTTCCGACGGTCTGTATATCATTGATATCAGAAAGACCGACGAGCGCATCAAGCAGGTGGCAAAGTTCCTTGCACGCTACGAGGCACCGAAGATCTTCGTGGTCACGTCCCGTCAGTACGGCCAGTACCCGGCACAGAAGTTTGCCGACACGATTGGTGCACTCTCCCACGTCGGCCGGTTTATTCCCGGCACGCTCACCAACCCGGTACTCCCGAAGTACGTCGAACCGTCGGTTGTCGTGGTCACTGACCCGATCGGAGATGCACAGGTTATCACCGAGGCTGTCCAGTCCGGCATCCCGGTCATCGCACTCTGTGATATCAACAACCAGACCAACAACGTCGATCTCGTGATCCCGACGAACAACAAAGGTCGCAAGGCACTTTCCATGGTCTACTTCCTGCTGACCCGCGAGGTCTTAAAGCAGAAGGGCATTGTGTCCTCCCTGACCTTTGAAGACTTTGAGTCTGAGTTCTAAATCTCTCAGATATCATCTTTTTTTGTATCTTTTCTGGAAACTGGATGCGGGCCCCCGCATCCGGTTTCCAGAAAAAATCAGCGAAACCATCTCGTCATCTCACCCCTGAAATCACTTCCCCGTATCAGACCGTGCGGCCTTTCGACCCCGCATGACGCAATCATTAAAGTCCTGCCAAACCAACACATAACCACCTTCACACACCAGTCCGCAATATCTCAATAGTATCTTTCGCGGATCGGCGGACGAAAACTTTGGTTACGGTGTAAAACCCGTTTGATATCCATGAAAATAGAGGAATACCCTGCCGCCGGTACGGCGGATGCAGGCTGTCGGCATGCTGACCTTGCGGGAATGTTTTACCCGGGGGACGCAGAGGAACTGAGAGCCCTGCTTGATGCACTCTTTTCGTCGACGGTTACGTCTGTAACCTCTCCGTACGGTGTGTTGGTTCCGCACGCAGGATACATCTACTCGGGAAGATGTGCTGCGTGCGCTTATGCGAAAATTCCCGAAACATTTTCCGGTACATTTGTGGTGATCGGTCCAAGCCACGCAGGCTGCATGACCGCAACTGCAGATCTGATCTGGGAAACACCGCTCGGTCCGGTTCTGCCGGACGAATCACTCGCTGCCGCACTGACTGCGGCGGGCATCCCGAACCGTCCCGACCTCCTGCGGGTGCAGGAAAACTCGCTGGAAGTGCAGATGCCCTTTATCCGCTACCGGTTCCCGCAGGCAAAAGTCGTTCCCGTCTTACTTGGCGATCAGTCGCTTTCCGAGGTCCGCCGCGTGGCGGCTGCACTTTCCCAGGCAGTTGGCGCGGTGAACACGGACGTCGTGATTATTGCCTCCGGTGACGGCTCGCATTATGTACCGGCTGCTGTTGCGGAACGCGATGACCTGACGGTTCTTGCCGCCGCGGCAAAACTTGATGTGCAGGCATTCTATGAAAAACTTATCGAGGTAAAACCGTCCATGTGCGGTTACGGCTGCATTGCGGTACTGATGCTCGCAGGCCTACAGCTCGGTGCCCGGGAAGCAAAAGTGATCATGTACCAGACTTCGGGTGACGCAACCGGTGACAACCGGGAAGTCGTCGGGTACGCGGCAATGGAGGTTGTCTGATGGCAACATGGAGCGCGCCCGGCAAAGTCTTCCTCTTCGGCGAACATGCCGTGGTGTACGGAAAACCCGGCATCGCAATGGCGATCAAGCCCCGCGTCATGGTCACCGTCCGCGAGTCGCGTTACCACCAGAAACCCAATTCCCCCTACATCGCCGAATGCTTCCGGCTGATGGATGTCAAGGGAAGTGTGTATGTCAGATCCCAGCTCCCGAGTTCCTCGGGACTTGGATCGTCTGCCGCGGTAACCGTTGCAACACTCTGTGCAATCAATGACGAGTTCGGTCTGGAAAAGACCCGTGCCGAGATCGCCGACCTCGCCCATCAGGTCGAGATGTCCGCCCAGAACGGCCGTGCCAGTGCAACCGACACCTATGTTTCCGCCTTCGGCGGCATGGTGCTTGTTCGCGGCAACGAAAAGCGCCGTCTTCTGCCGCCGCAGAACTTCTCGCTCGTTATCGGCAACACGCTTGTCTCGCACAGCACCTCTGAAATGGTCGGAAAAGTGGCGGAGCTGCGCAAACATTCGCCGGACATCGCAAACCCCATCCTCGACTCCATTGCAGCGATCACCATGCGGGCAATGTACAACCTGGACAACCAGAAGGAACTCGGCAGTCTCATGAACATGAACCATGCACTGCTGGACGCCTTGGGCGTCGGTCATCCGGTCCTCTCCAAACTTGTACTTGCCGCCCGCTCCGCAGGTGCCCACGGCGCAAAGACCACGGGTTCCGGCGGTGGCGGATGCATGTATGCCATCTGCTCCAAGAGTTCACGCAACCGCGTTGCCGGAGCCATCGAAGGATGCGATGCCCGCGCCATCATCACCACGATTGATACTGAAGGTGCACGGAAGGAAAAAGATGAGTGAAATTACCGTACTCAAACTCGGCGGAAGCGTTGTCACGAAAAAATCCGAAGCAGGAGTAATCGACACCGCACGGATTCGTGAACTCGCGGCACAGATTGCACCAATCGCAAAATCCGTACCCCTTGTCATCGTACATGGTGCTGGGTCCTGCGGTCATCCGGAGGCAAAGCAGTACCGCATTCAGGAAGGCGTCACAAAGTCCAACGCCGAAGGAATCGCCGTCACCCATTTTGCCGTCCGGCGGCTCAACGAAGAGTTCGTGGCACTCCTCCGCGCCGAAGGTGTTGACGCGGTCTGCATGCACCCGTTCTGCACGAGTCTTGCAAAGAACGGCCGCCTTGTCTACTCTGGCGAGGAACAGATCAAAGCCCTGCTTGCACTCGGCGTTGTCCCGGTTCTGCACGGCGACGTGGTGATGGACACCGTTCGCGGAGCCTGCATTGTCTCGGGCGATCAGATCGTCACCACAATGGCAAATGCCCTTGGTGCAACCCGTGTCGGCGTTACAACCGACGTTCCCGGTGTTCTTGCCGAAGGCCGGGTCGTTCCGGTAATCACCCGCGAAAATGTCGGTGCAATCAATCTCGGCGACTCCGCAAACACGGATGTCACCGGAGGAATGCGGGGAAAGGTTGAGGAGCTTCTGCTGCTTGCAGATGCCGGCATCCCGTCACACCTCTTCCACATCTCCCGTGTCATGGACTTCCTGCAGGACCGTGACCACGGCGGAACAATTGTTCAGTAACGAAAATCATGACAAAAGAGAAACTTACCTCATCACGCAAGATGGACCATCTGCGTATCTGCAGCCAGACCGACATTGAGACAGGAACCGCACTCTTTGACGATGTGCATCTGGTGCACTGTGCCCTGCCGGAATGCGACATGGACGCAATCGATCTC
This sequence comes from Methanocorpusculum sp., assembly GCA_029986195.1. Taxonomy (GTDB): domain Archaea; phylum Halobacteriota; class Methanomicrobia; order Methanomicrobiales; family Methanocorpusculaceae; genus Methanocorpusculum. Next base: position 3,869 of record DALTYF010000034.1, read on the forward strand.
TCGGTTGAGTTTCTCGGAAAACGCCTCGGATCCCCGCTGTTCATCGCGGCGATGACCGGCGGTCACCCGGACACCGCCGGGGTCAACCGTGTTCTGGCTGCAGCGGCAGAACGTTACGGCCTTGGTATCGGTGTCGGATCCCAGCGTGCGGCTCTGGAAAAACCGGAGCTGGCGGACTCGTTTGCCATCGTCCGCGAGACCGCACCGCATGCGTTCGTCTGCGGAAATCTCGGTGCCGTCCAGCTGGTGGAGCACGGCACGGAATGGGCGGAACGTGCGGTCGAGATGATCGACGCAGATGCTCTCTGCATTCACTTAAACTTCCTGCAGGAGGCCATCCAGCCGGAAGGTGATCACTCCGCCGTCGGATGTCTGGATGCCGTCCGGCAGCTGTGCAAAGACGTGAAGTTCCCGGTCATCGTCAAAGAGACCGGGAACGGAATATCCCGTGAAGTTGCGTCCCGGCTCTGGGGTGCCGGAGTCTCCGCCATTGATACCGGCGGTATGGGCGGAACATCATGGGCGAAAATAGAAGGAATCCGTGCCAATGAGCGCGGGGCTGCCGGTGATAAAGCACTCCGGGAACTCGGCGATTCTCTCCTTACCTGGGGAGTTCCAACCGCTGTGAGTGTTTTTGAGGTAGCCGGGACCGGAACCGGACCCGTGATCGCAACCGGCGGGCTGCGGTCGGGTCTTGACATCGCAAAAGGAATAGCTCTCGGGGCAACACTCGGGGGTATGGCGCTTCCCCTGCTCTCTCCTGCTCTGTGCGGCGAAGAGGAAACGTGCAGAACCATTGATGCAGTGCATTACCAGCTTCGTGCGGCAATGTTCCTGACGGGTTCTCCCAATGTTTCCGCTCTTCAGCATGCAAGAACGTATATCACAGGAACACTGCGGGAGATGATCGGGCAGCAGCCAAATATGCGAATGTCCTAAGGTCAGAAAAAATCGGGGAAATAGAATGGTTGACATAGAAGTCATTGCTGTTGGCGGATACAACGAGGTCGGAAGGAATATGACCGCGGTCCGCGTCGGCAAAGAGATCGTTATCTTTGATATGGGTCTGTATCTTGACCCGATCTCAGGAAACAACAATGTAGAAATGGAGAATATGCACTCGCTGGATCTGATCCAGATCGGTGCAATCCCTGACGATACCGTGATGAACTCGGTTGAGGGCACGGTCAAGGCGATCGTTTGTACGCACGGTCACCTGGATCACATCGGTGCAGTCCAGAAACTTGCCCACCGCTACAACTGTCCGGTGATTGCAACGCCGTACACCACTGAGCTGATCAAGCAGCAGATTGAAAGCGAGCGCAAGTTCTCGGTAACGAACAAGACGTTTGCACTCAAGGCGGGCGGCAAGTACACCATCTCGCAGCATATAACGCTGGAGTTCGTCCGCGTCCAGCACAGTATCATCGACTCCGTTATGGCGGTGCTGCACACGCCGGCGGGCTGTGTTGTCTATGCAAATGATTTCAAGCTGGACATGACGCCGGTCATCGGTGAGGCCCCGGATCTTGCACGCATGCGTGCGATCGGTAAAGAGGGTGTGAAGGTTCTGATTGTTGAGTCGCTGAATCTGGACGACCGCGGATATGCGCCGAGCGAACAGGTTGCCCGTCTGCGCGTGCGGGATGCGATTACCCGCTGCGAGGACGACAAGAATGCGATTATTGTCTCGACGTTTGCCTCGCAGATTGCAAGAATCAAAACCATCACCGAGTGTGCCCGTGAGATCGATCGTGTCCCGATTCTTCTGGGCAGATCGATGGAGCGGTACAACGGAACGGCCGAGATGATGAAGCAGGTTGCCTTCCCGCAGGGGACGAGTATCTACGGCAACCGCAAGACGACCGACCGGATGCTGCGCCGTGTGGCAAAGGAAGGAAAGGAGAAGTTCCTGCTGGTGGTTACCGGCCATCAGGGAGAGCCGGGGTCCATGCTGTCCCGTATGGCTGCCGGTGATACGCCGTTTAAGATCGAGAAGGGCGATAAGGTGATGTTTTCGGCAAACATTATTCCAAACCCGGTGAACTATGCCCAGCGTGCGGAGGTTGACAGACTTCTGATGCGACAGGGCGCAAGAATCTTTGACGGTCTTCACGTTACGGGTCACGCGTTTTATCAGGAGCATTATGATCTGGTTTCCATGCTGAATCCGGAGCACATTGTTCCGTCGCACGGTCCGTTTGAGATGAAGGGCGGCTATGTGACGCTCGGCCGTGAGTTCGGTTATACGCTGAACAAAGAGATTCACATTATGCAGAACGGAGACCGTCTGGTCCTTCCGAAATAACCAAAAAAATTGAGAGTGTGTAGTATGGAGTTATCCGAGTATCTGAAATCCGTTGCCGTAAAAGTTGATCAGGAGGCGGATGAGTACAGCAAAGCGACCGACACGACGCTGCAGAAGGCGTCCGCACATCTGCTGCTCGGCGGGGGAAAACGTCTCCGCCCTGCAATGGTTCTGCTTGCAGCAGATGCCGTCCGCAAAGGATCCTCGGCGGATATTTTTTCCGCGGCTCTTGCGCTTGAGTGGACGCATACGTTCACGCTGGTGCATGATGATATCATGGACGGTGATTCGCTGCGCCGCGGAAGACCGACGGTGCATGTGGTGTGGGATGAGCCTACGGCTATTCTTGCAGGCGATGTGCTGTATGCAAAGGCGTTTGGACATCTGTGTTCGGTGAAGAATGCAAGTCCCGAGTCGAAGGTTGCGGCGGTTCAGATGCTGTCGCATGCCTGCTATGAGATCTGTGAGGGTCAGCAGGAGGATGTGTCCTTTGAGACGCGGGATGATGTTTCTGCGGATGAGTACCTTGAGATGGTCCGGAAGAAGACGGGTGTTCTGTATGCGGCGGCTGCCGGTATCGGTGCTGCTCTTGCGGGAGGCGACATGAAGCAGATCTCTGCGTTCTATACGCTTGGCCTGAACACGGGAATTGCGTTCCAGATTCAGGATGATATCATTGATCTGATGACGCCGCCCGCGGTTTCCGGGAAGGATCAGGCATCCGATCTCCGTGAGAACAAGCAGACGCTTCTTGCAATTACGGCCCGCGAGATGGGTGTGGACTTGGCGAAGTACCATAAGGAGCACCTTTCCCAGGAGGAGATCGCTGAGGCAATCGCACTTCTTGAGGAGTCGGGTGTTCTCGGGAAAGTCCGTGGTATCTCGGAAAAACTCATCGCTGACTCAAAGGCAGGCCTTGCAAGTGTTGTGCCGGCGTCCGAGGAGCGGGATCTGATCTTTGAGATGGTGGACTTCTTCATTACGAGAGGATACTAATCTCTTTTTTTGACCACAAACCTGTTTTTGTTTTCTCCCGAAGATTATCTCAGATGACGAACTTCGAGTATCTTGCGGGGGGTATTCCGTTTCGTGCGGCATATCAGGGGAGATGTGAGTATCTTTCCATCAATGAACTGCTCGCCCGCAATATTTCCGTACGCGAAGAGTATCTGCAACGATTCCCGGATCATGAGGTGAGAAGGTTGCCTGTATCAGACCGAGGACGAGGATGATGTGGATTCGGTGTATATCGCTGCTCCGCCGTGGGAGAATGTCCCTTGGGAATTTTATTTTGCGGGAAGGTATTTCGTGCAGCTCAACTGGAAGTTTTCAGATGAGCGTGCCGTATTTCTTCTCGCATATCTTGAGGAGTATCTGCGGTATACTCCGGTTGTTGAGATGTGGTATATCTGGGTGGATGATGAGTATCCGATGCCTTCTCCGAAGATTCTCACGTATGCGTACTCGGATCTGACGGTCAATCTGGTGCAGGAGCTTACGCTGCTCCGGGGAAGAGGTGTCTACTGCATCAGGATTACAGGGACTGTCCCTGTTACGCAGGAGGCTCCCTGGGTAGTATCACCCCAGCCTGCGGCAGAGCCGCTGATTCTGCCGCTGTCATATACTTCGTGGAACAATGAGCGGCTGCCTGCACATCACTTCACATCCCTGAGTTCCTGGCCGCATCCGCGAAGGTTCGATTACTATATTCTGCATGAGGACATA
>DALTYF010000264.1 GCA_029986195.1 Methanocorpusculum sp.
CCGCGACCATTCCCGGAAGGTTTCCCCCGTTGAGTACGGGTTCCGGCTGCCGAGTGCGTTTGACAACCGGCCCCTGAAGTTCCCGGAGTTTGAGAAGTACATGCATCAGGTCATCTTCGTCTCGGCAACACCGGGCGAGTACGAGATTTCCCACTCGGACGGTGTTGTGGAGCAGATTATCCGGCCGACCGGTCTTGTGGATCCGGTTGTGGAAGTGAGACCGATTGCAGGGCAGACGGACGACATCATCAAAGAGATTCATGCGGTGATTGAACGCGGCGACCGGGCGCTTGTTACCACACTGACCAAGAAACTCGCCGAGGAGCTGACCGAGTATCTTGCGCAGCAGGGAATTAAGACACGCTATCTCCACTCGGAGATTCAGGCGCTGGAACGTACCGAGCTGATCCGCCAGCTGCGGCTTGGTCTGTTTGATGTGCTGGTAGGTATCAATCTGCTGCGGGAAGGCCTTGACATTCCCGAGGTCGGGTTCATCGGTATTCTTGATGCCGACAAGGAGGGGTTCCTCCGCGATTCCCGCAGTCTGATTCAGATCATCGGCCGGGCGGCACGGAACGCCGAGTCACGCGTTGTCCTCTACGCCGACAACATTACCGAGGCGATGCGGGTTGCAATGTCTGAGACTTCCCGCAGACGCGAGATGCAGATTGTGTTCAATGCGGAACACGGCATTGTCCCGAAGACAATCAAAAAACCGGTGCGGGAGAAGGAGGTTGATATCAAGGATACCAGACATCTGCCAAAGTCGGAGATTCCAAACCTCATCATCGAACTTGAGGCAGAGATGAAGGCGGCTGCCGGTTCACTGAATTTTGAGCAGGCAATTGAACTCCGGGACAGGATCAAGGGACTGCGGGACGGATTGTAACCCGATCCCTGACTCAGGTGAAACGGGGTAGAGAAATATCCCGAACCCTTAATTACCTTCTTCCAACCATATACATGTGTTATGACTCTCGCACTCCTGTCGGTCTGGGACAAGACCGGCATCATTGATCTTGCCAAAGCCCTGGCAGCAAAAAATATCGGCATTCTCAGTTCCGGCGGAACCGCAAAGACTCTTCGAGACGCCGGAATCCCGGTTAAGGATGTCTCCGAGTACACCGGTTTTCCCGAGATGATGGACGGCCGCGTGAAGACGCTGCACCCGAAGGTGCACGGAGGTCTTCTCGGCCGCCGCGGAACGGACGATGCGGTCATGCAGGAGCATGGCATTGAAGGCATCGATATCCTCTGCGTCAATCTGTATCCGTTTGAGGAGATGTCAAAAAAGAATCTGCCGCTTGACGAACTGATCGAGTTTGTGGACATCGGCGGCCCGGCGATGATCCGCGCCGCGTCCAAGAACTTTAAGGATGTCGCTGTGGTGATGGACCCGAACGACTACCCCATGGTGATTGATGCGGTCAACGGCGGAGGCTTCACCTATGAACAGAAACTGGGTCTTGCCGCAAAGGCCTTTACCCGGACTGCGGCATATGATGCAGCAATCTCGAACTATCTCAATGGTATCGGTTCTGAGTTCCCGTCAACCTATACGGTGCAGTTTGCCAACGGCCGCCATCTCCGGTACGGCGAGAACCCGCATCAGAAAGCTGCGGTGTACGGAACGTCCGGTATTGCCGGTCAGACCGCTTTGCAGGGCAAGGAGATGTCCTACAACAATTATCTGGATGTGCATGCAGCCGTCAGTCTCTGCCGCGAGCTGCCGTCGCCGGGAACGGTTATTGTAAAGCACAACAATCCCTGCGGGGTTGCGGTGGGTGCAACCCAGCTTGAGTCGTATCTTAAGGCGCGGGATGTGGATCCGGTTTCTGCGTACGG
>DALTYF010000265.1 GCA_029986195.1 Methanocorpusculum sp.
CGGCAAGACCACCTCGGTTGCAAAAATAGCATATTATCTTCAGAGCCAGGGACTGTCCATTGTTGTCGGTGCGGGCGACACCTTCCGTGCCGGAGCGATTGAACAGATTCGGGTGCACTGTGACCGGCTCGGCATAAAACTGATTGCCCATCAGGAAGGAGCCGACCCGTCCGCAGTTCTCTATGATACGGTGGAGTACGCCAAAGCCCACAATATTGATGTCGTGTTAGCCGACTCTGCGGGCCGGTTCCACAACCGGGTCAACCTGATGAACCAGCTGGAGAAGATCAAACGGGTGATGAAGCCCGATCTCGTCTTCTATGTGGACGAGGCGGTTGCCGGAAACGATGCGGTGATCCGTGCCGAGGAGTTTGAGAAGACCGTTTCCACCAACGGAGTAATTCTGACCAAGGTGGATATGGACCCGAAAGGCGGCGCCGCAATCTCGATCGCCTACACCATCGGCAAGCCGCTGGTGTTCCTCGGCGTCGGTCAGGAGTACGCGGACATGAAGCCCTTCACCCCTGCACTGATCATCGATGAAATCTTTGGGGATGAGGAATAAATGGGACTCGATAATCTTTCCAACTCGCTGAAAGACGCGATGAAGAAACTCGCCGGGAAGACGGTCATTGACCGTGCGGCGGTGGACGAACTGGTCCGCGATCTTCAGCGGGCGCTGCTCTCGGCGGATGTAAACGTGAAGCTCGTGATGCAGCTGTCGCAGTCGATCAAGTCCCGCGCACTGGATGAGGATCTGCCGCCCGGCATGAACGTCCGCGAGCACGTGCTGCGGATTGTGTATCAGGAGCTGGTGAAACTTGTCGGCAAGGAGGCCGAGTTCAGCCTGCGTCCCCAGAAGATTCTGATGGCCGGTCTGCAGGGTTCCGGTAAGACGACGACGACCGGAAAACTGTGCCGCTACTTCCAGCGTAAGGGTCTGAAGGTCGGCGCAATCGGTGCCGACAACTTCCGGCCGGGTGCCTATGCCCAGCTGGAGACGCTGTGCAAAAAGATCAATGTTCCCTGCTACGGTGTTCCTCAGGAAAAAGATGCGGTGAAGATCACCCGCGACGGTCTTGCGGCGCTGAAGGATGTGGAGGTTGTCATCGTGGATACGGCAGGCCGCCACGCGCTGGAGGACGATCTGATCGAGGAGATTACACAGATCAATGATCTGCTCAAACCGGATCACCGCTGGCTGGTGATTGATGCGGCACTGGGTCAGGCGGCGCGTGATCAGGCGAAGCGGTTCCACGAAGCCATCGGTATCGACGGTGTGATTGTAACCAAGATGGACGGAACGGCCAAAGGAGGAGGCGCGATGTCCGCCGTATCCGAGACTGAGTCCGGCATTGTGTTCATCGGTAACGGTGAGACGATTGAGGATCTGGAGCGGTTCGATGCTAACGGATTCATCTCCCGTCTGCTTGGCATGGGCGATCTGAAGGCGCTTGTCGAAAAGGCCGAGGAGGCCATCAAGCCCGAGGACGTGGACGTCAATGCGATGCTGCGCGGCAAGTTCACGCTGAACGATATGTACAAGCAGCTGGAAGCGGTACAGAAGATGGGGCCGTTAAAGCAGGTGCTTTCGATGCTGCCGCTCGGCGGGATGAATGTGCCGTCCGAAGCGCTGGACGGAACCGCGGATCGGATGAAGAAGTTCCGCATCATCATGGATTCAATGACGCCGCAGGAGCTGGATGAGCCGTCGCTGATCAATACGTCACGAATGACGCGGGTTGCGAAAGGCTCGGGGGCTACGGTTGATGAGGTGCGGGAGCTCATCAAATACTACAAGATGATGCAGAAGACGCTGAAGGGATTCCGCGGAAACCGGATGGC
>DALTYF010000035.1 GCA_029986195.1 Methanocorpusculum sp.
CTTCGTCGGAAAAGAGATATACAGCGACTGCCATAGTACGATCACGAAAAATTCGTTAACGAAAAATTCGGTTTCTACTCAGTACTGATTCTGATGAGTCAGAGAGAGGTCAGAGGTGAACACGGCAAGCAGAAGTTTAGAGGTACTTTCCGCAGCGATCATGCAGGCGTCCGACACCTGCTACGCCGTCCCGGGATATCCGGTGACGGAACTTGCCGGAGTGTGTAATGCGGAATATGTACTCAATGAAAAGATTGCACTGGAGTATGCTCTGGGTGATTCGCTTTCCGGAAGACGCAGTACGGTAATCGTGAAGAATGCAGGTATGAACATCCTGTCCGATCCGCTGATGGTTGCAACCGTTCAGGGAATACGCGCCGGAGTTGTGATCATTGCAGGAGATGATACGGAATTGTCTGCATCGCAGACCCGGCAAAACTCCGGCCGTTTCGGAGATCTTGCGGATGTGCCTGTCTTTGAGCCCGGGGCAGACGGAGTTCACCAGGTTGTCGAGTCCGCCATGCAGAGTTCGGAGACCTATTCCCGTGTTGCAGTAATACGGATCACAGCCCCGGACCTGTACACGGACGCTGAGCGATTATCTCTGCCGGAACGCCGGTCATCGTACGGACATCTGTCTCCGGATTTTCTGGCAACGAGAGGAATGTGTGAACATGCGGAGAACATCACCGCACAGATGAGACACGAAAAAACGGATCCGCAGAAAATCCCGGAGAGTTACAGACAGGCAGGATACATAACCACATTCTGCAGACACTGTCCGTACAAGCCGCTGCTGTCGCTTTTGCAAAAAAAGAACCAGAAGGTGATTGCCGATACCGGGTGTTCACTGCTTGCAAAAAAACCACCCTATTCACTGTCCGTTGCAAACTATGGTCTTGGGTCATCGCCTGCGGTGGCTGTAAAAAGTACAAAAATTTCTCTGTGCGGGGATTATGCGGTGCTGCATTCCGGACTGAATGCCCTTATTGACATTGCAGAGAAAGGACATTCCCTTCTCTGCATTATTTTAAAAAACGGTACTCTGGCTATGACCGGCGGGCAGAGATGCCCTGACATCATGCCGTATCTTTCCTGTTTTCATCCGCGGATTGTTTCCGCGGATGATACGCTGACGCTTGAAAAAGAACTTGCAACCGAACCGGACGGATTAAAAATACTCATCATATCCGGAACATGCCCAGACGAGGAGAACCATGAAACCATGCTGTATTGAAATCTGCGATGTCACCCTGCGGGACGGAGAACAGACGCCGGGTGTATCCTTCACCTGCGAGGAAAAACAGGAGATTGCCCGGTGTCTGTCGGATATTGGCGTCGAGGTGATTGAAGCGGGGTTCCCCAGCATCTCGAACGAGGAAAAAAAGTCCGTAAAAGCTATTGTAAACATGGATCTCCCCGCGCAGATCTGTTGTCTTTCCCGCTGTATTCAGTCGGATGTGGATGCGGCAGTTGACTGCGGGGTTGATCTTGTCAGTCTGTTCTTTGCCACCTCCGATCGGCACATCAAGATAAAATATCACAAAACACGTGAAGAGATGCTGGATACGGCACTCTCGATGCTGGATTATGCGGTTGATCACGGGCTGAAGGTCAGATTTTCTGCGGAAGATGCGTCCCGGACCGATATCGGATTTTTAAAGGAGATGTACCGGCAGGGTGCGGAACGCGGGGCTGCATACAGCAGTTTTGCCGATACCATCGGCTGTATGACACCTCTGGAGATGTATGCCACGGTTCAGGACCTCACCAAGGATCTGGCAAATCCCCTGTGTGTTCACTGTCACAATGATCTCGGATTTGCCGGGGCGAACACGTTTACTGCGGCACAGGCAGGTGCGTTTCAGCTGCATACCACCGTGAACGGTATCGGGGAACGCTGCGGGAATGCGTCCCTTGAAGAGGTGTTAGTGGCACTGCGGATGCACAACGGCACGGACCGGTATGATCTGACAAAACTTTCCGGGCTTTCCCGGCTTGTGGAGCGTTATTCTGGGATTCCGGTCGCAAAAACAAAACCCGTGGTGGGCGAACACGCGTTTGTCCATGAAAGCGGAATTCACATTGCAGCCCTGATACAGGATCCGCGGACGTACGAGTACTATCCGCCGGAGATGGTCGGGGCAACGCAGAGACTTGTGCTGGGGAAACACAGCGGGAGAAAGGGGCTGGAGTACATTCTTACAACGCTGGGGTATACCTGCTCCGAGGAACAGACTGAGAGAATTCTCAGCAGAATCAAAGCCGCCGGAGAGGCAAAACAGCCTGTTACCACCGAGGTTCTCTCCGGAATTATTGCAGAGTCACAGGAGGAGGAAGCATGACGGAGACACTTTCGGTACGGATTCTTGGCGCCGCAGAGGGAACATATGTGGATAGAAAAGTGGATCGGGCATACGCACATGACGGAACCGGGACGCAGGCACTTGCGGCATATCAGAACTTCCGGACACGTCATGCGGGAGTGAAAAATCCGGAGAAACTTTCCCTCGTCTATGATCATATTGTTCCTGCCAATAACTCAACGACGGCAAACCTTCAGGGTATGCTCAGGAACTTTGCAGAGAGGGAGAACATTTCTCTCTATGATATTGGTTCTGGAATCTGTCACCAGATTCTGAGCGAGGGCATTTGTCTGCCGAATGAAGTTGTTGTCGGGGCGGACTCGCATTCCTGTACTCTTGGAGCGCTCGGGGCTTTTGCCACCGGGGTCGGGGCAACGGACATGGCAGGGATATGGGCAACCGGTCAGACCTGGTTCCGCGTCCCTGCGTCCATCGGTATCGTCCTGAACGGAAAACTCCGTGACCATGCGGAACCGAAGGATGCCGCGTTAACGTATGTGAAAAAACTGGGGATGGACGGCGGTACCTATAAAGCGCTGGAGTTTATCGGGGACGGGGCAGAGGGAATGCCGATGGAGGGAAGGCTTACCCTCTGCAACATGGCTATTGAAACCGGGGCAAAGACCGGGTTGTTCTACGCAGACCAGTGTACGAAAGCCTATCTGGGAAATTACGGGGTTGCCGGGGAAAAGATATTTCTGCAAGAACGCGGGGACTGTACCTACGAGAAAGAGATATTTCTGGATCTTGATGGCATAGAACCGCTTCTTGCCGTGGACAACAGGGGGGATACCGCAGTACTGGTGAGTTCCTATGCAGGGACACCGGTGGATCAGGTTCTGGTGGGAACATGCACCAACGGGCGCTACGAAGATCTTCAGAGGTTTGCCGGTATTGTCCGGGGGAAGCGGGTCGCTGTCAGAACACTGGTCGTTCCTGCCTCAAAAGCGGTCTACCGCAAAGCGGCAGTGTCCGGTATCCTGACGGATCTGATCGATGCCGGATGCGTTATCTGTCCTCCGGGCTGCGGTCCGTGTCTCGGAGTTCATATGGGGGTCCTCGGAGAAGGGGAGACGGGTCTTTCGACCGCAAACCGGAATTTCAAAAACCGGATGGGTGTTGGCGCAACGTATTATCTCTGTTCACCTTCCACTGCGGCGGTAAGTGCACTGACCGGCGAGATCACTTCTCCCCATGAGCTTGCGGGAGGGGCCGGAATATGATTATCCGCGGGCATGCAGTGGTTGTCGGCGACAATGTTGATACGGATATGATAATTGCCGGCAGATATCTGCGCACCATTGATAAATCCGTCTGGGCGGAACATGTGTTTGAAGATTATGATCCGGAGCTCGCCGGAAAGATGAATGGGGCTGTACTTATTGCGGGTAAGAATTTCGGCTGCGGGTCTTCCCGGGAGCAGGCGGTGACCGCTCTGAAGGAGGCAGGGGTGCGTGCGGTTATTGCTCCGTCGTTTGCGAGAATATTTTTTAGAAACAGTGTCAATTCCGGGTTATACATCAGCGAAGCAGATATTCACTGTCCGGATGGTACGATAGTCATCTATGATACCGAGACGTTCCGGATAACGGCGGGGGATGTCTCCTGTTCTGCGGGATCACTTTCACCGCGCATGCAGGAGATTCTGCGTGCAGGCGGACTTGCAGCGTATCTCTCCGGGAGGGAGCCGGTATGACCGTTACCATTGCTGTTGTGGAGGGGGACGGGATCGGCCGGGAGGTGATTCCGCCGGCGGCGCAGATTCTCCGATATTTTCTGCCGGACGCGGAGTTCATTCCGGTGGATCTCGGGTTTGCTGTGTGGGAAAAAACCGATTCCGCCTGTTCTGAGGAGGATATACAGATTCTTAAAGGGACGGATGCGGTTCTGTTCGGAGCGGTTACTACCCCGCCGGATCCTGACTACAAAAGTGTCCTTTTGCGGCTGCGTCATGAGCTGGATCTGTATGCGAATATCCGCCCCGTCAAATCCGCATGTGCGGATCTGGTTATCGTCCGGGAGATTTCCGAGGGTCTGTATTCCGGCAGGGAGGAGATCGGGGAGGAGCGGTCAACTACTCTGCGCGTTGTTACGAAGACCGGCAGCAGGCGAGTCGCGGGGAGACGGCCTGTTTGCTCAGCCGCCAAAGGAACCGGCAGATTCCGCTGACGATAGGACACAAGGCAAATGTGCTGAAATCTGATGTGCTCTTTCGGGATACCTGTCTGAGAACAGCGGAGTCAGAGAATCTGCCGGTCCGCTGTATGCTGATTGATGCCCTGTGTCTGGATGTGCTGTTTCATCCGCGGAAGTACGATGTCATTGTGACAACGAACATGTTCGGTGATATTCTCAGTGATGTGTGCGGGTATCTTGCCGGCGGACTCGGACTGCTGCCGAGCGCGAATATCGGAGATACCCATGCGCTCTTTGAGCCGGTGCACGGGAGTGCGCCGGATATTGCGGGTCGCGGGATTGCAAATCCCGTTGCGGCGATCCGGAGTGCGGCACTGCTTCTTGCGTATCTGGGAATGCAGGCGGAGGCGGAAAGGGTCGAGGAGGCTGTCCGGGAGACCATGGCCTGCGGCGTGGTGACTCCGGATCTTGGCGGGGCAGCGTCCACGGAGGGTGTCGGAAAAAATATTTTTGCGCGGCTTGATAATCTTTGCAGACAAAATTAAGTGTTATCATGTCTTTTGTGTCAGCACGGGCGGATTTTGAACCTGAAGCCCCGATGTTTGCACTCATCCTTGCAAACAGTCTTGTATCGACGATCCCCGGTGTGTCCGGTGCCGGGGAAAGTCCGGAAAAGAGTCTGCTGGTCCCGCCGCTGGATGCGGAGCTGATCGTGAACGGAGAGCTGTCCGCCGAAGGGGTTACGCCGAATACACCGACCGGCTGCCCGACGCCGGCGGTTCTGACGCTTGCGATGATGGATCTTATCGGTATGCATCCGCTGATGATTGCGGCGGGTATTGAGTCGGAGATTTCTGTTCCGTACATGAGTCTCGGCGGAAAGACCGGCGGCGATCCGCGGGAGGGGAATGCGGTGCCCGAGGCGCGGATGCTGTATGAGCGGGGAGTAAAGGTGGGGGAGTATCTTTCCCAGATCTGCGATATGCTGGTGCTTGGGGAGTGTCTGCCGGGCGGGACGGCGACGGCTCTGTGTGTTCTGCGCGCGCTCGGGTATGCGGCAAGGGTCAGCAGTTGTCTGGTGGATAATCCGGTGACGCAGAAGGAGCAGATTGCGGCAGAGGCGCTCGCCCGTGTTGCGGAGGCCGGTACTGCCGATCCGCTTGATATTGTTGCGATGATCGGTGATCCGATGATTCCGGTTGCGGCGGGTATTGCCGAAGGGTATTCCGGGAGGCTCCTCCTCGCCGGAGGGACGCAGATGCTGGCAGCGGCGGCGGTTATCCGGGCGCTCGGAAATGCGGTGCCCGACGTGGTGACCACTTCATATGTCTATAATGATGCGACGGCGACGTTCCGGGAGACGGCGGCGGCGATTGGGTGTGATGCGTACTACGTGGATCCTGAGTTTGATCGACTCGGCCATGCGGGACTTGCCCGGTATGCGGAAGGCGAGATCAAGGAGGGGTCGGGTGCCGGCGGTGCGATGTTCCTTGCAAGTCTTCTCGGCTATACGCCGGAGCAGATCAAGGCTGCAATTAAGAATCATATTGATGTCTACGAATGAGCGATGGACGAGACTGAGAGGATAGAGGGAGAGGTGCGCGGGGCAGGATTTTCCTGTCTTTTCTGCGGGGCGTGCTGCAGTGGTCCTGATAATGAGGTTATGGTCTCGCCGCCGCGGAGATTGAGGTTCTTGCGGCGGCAACCGGTCTTTCGCGGGATGAGATAGCAGGAGCCGGAGTGGATCCGGCAGGACGGGTTTACGTTTACGTTCGGCTGGGTGCTGCGGCGGAGTGCGGACGGGAACTGTATTTTTCTGGAGAGGAACCGGTGCCGGGTGTACGGTAACCGTCCGCATATCTGCCGGACGTATCCGTTTATGCTGGACGGGGAGCGTTTCGTTGTCTCCGAATGTCCGGGGTGTGCCGCCGGGTGTGAGACGGCGGGTGCCGAGGAGATTACGGGGGATCTTCTGCGGAGGCGGGAGGCCGAGGATGCCGAGCTGGAAAATACGGGGATTCAGTATCAAAAACATAGTATAATCACAGGTTCAACGATTGTATTCGATAGCAGCGGAGCACATGAGTATGCTCCCCGTCCGAAAAGATCATGACAGAAATACATATTGTCGGAACTGCCCACGTTTCGCAGAAGAGTATCGACGAAGTCCGTGATGCAGTGGATACTGTCAATCCTGATGTTATTGCCATTGAGCTGGACCCCGGACGGTTTGCTGCGCTGAAGCAGCAGATGCGGGAGGCCGAGGATGCGGCAAACGGGATTACCGCTGCGGCAGAGAAGTACGAGTCGCCGGAGGTGAAGGATCTTCTGAAGGGGAACTTTACGCTGATGCTGGTTCAGTGGATTTTGGCGTATGTGCAGCGGAAGATCGGTATGAATGTGGGGATTGAGCCGGGAGCGGAGATGAAGGAGGCTATCCGGCTTGCCGAGGAGCGCGGTGTCCATCTGGTGCTTATTGACCGCGATATCCGGGTTACGCTTGCCCGGTTCTGGGGCGGGATGCGGATTCTGGAAAAAGTCAGGCTTATCTGGGCTTTGATGCAGTCGATGTTTGCGGCGGATGATGAGGATGATGAGTCGGCAGGCGGTATCGATGCGGTGTCGATTGATGAGCTGACGAATCCGGATATTATTGAGATGGCGCTTGAGGAGTTCCATACGTTTTCGCCGAACGGGGCGAAGGCGCTGATTGATGAGCGGGATGCGTATCTTGCGCACGGGGTGATTGATCTGGAGCGGAGTTCGTATGAGCGTGCGGTGGTGGTGGTTGGTGCGGGGCATGTGCCGGGTATCAACCGGTTCCGGGAGGATCCGTCTACGCTTCCGCCGCTGGCGGATCTGCTGGCAAAGCCGAAGCGTTATCCCTGGGGGAAGATCATCGGCGGTCTGTTTGTTGCGATGTTTGCGGTGATTCTGGTTGCGATTGCGTTTTCGGGGGCGACGGATCTTTTGATCTGGGCAATTGTGTACTGGGTGCTGCTGCATGCGCTGTTTGCGGGTGTTGCGACGCTTCTGGTCCGCGGTCATCCGTTCTCTGCGGCGGTTGCGGCGGCGCTTGCCTGGATGACGTCGCTGGATCCGCTTCTTGCGGCGGGCTGGTTTGCGGCGATTGTTGAGGCGAGGATGCGGCCTCCGACGGCGGGGGATCTGAAGGCGATTTCCCGGGCGGAGTCTGTCGGGGAGATGTTGTCGGTTCCGCTGTTCCGTATTCTGATTGTTGCGGCGGTGGCAAATATCGGGAGTTTGCTTGCGACGGTGTGTTTCTTTGTGTTTTTGACGCCGCTGCTCGGGGTGGATCTGGATATGATGACGCAGATTCTGATGACCCGTCTGTCAAATCTCTCGCAGTTTCTGACCCCCTGGATCTAATC
>DALTYF010000266.1 GCA_029986195.1 Methanocorpusculum sp.
GAACAACCGCAAGGGGAGGTTCCTCCTCCGGCATACGGAGGAGGAGCGATGCTTTGTCTCCCTCGATGGAATCAACCGTAACCAGCAGCTTCTCCATCATGCCTCCGCGGCGGGCTGGTTCGGTACAATCACATTCTCATACACATGGGGTTTGCGTGTCACCACAGAATATACCTCGCCGTCGGTGGTCACCACCACATCCCCGTCCATATCCGTCCGGTAGATGTGCTTCGTCATCTGCACAAATCGTTCCAGCGGTTCTTTATGCGGGTGGCCGTACTCATTGCCCTCGCCGACGCTGATCACACAATCACCGCAGGACGTACCGCGTTCAGGAGCGCTTTCGTAGATGGCGTGGAACTTCCATGGTGACCCGCCTTCAGAATGTCGGCGTTCAGATCCGATCCCGCGGCAAGCATCGCCTCCTCGGCTTTCTTCTCTGCATCACCGGTCAAGAGATAGGACACATTTTTGTAGGTTGCCTTCATCACCACAGAGTTTTCATTGATGTCCGGTTTTGACCCCGCCATAATCAGATCCTTCTGCGGCGAGAGAACGTTCAGCGTAACGTCGTTCCACGGTGAAGGGATTTTGTCTCCTGCGGAAACCACACGGTAGGAAATATCTTCCTCAAGGATATACTGCATCAGCTTCTCGTAGGTTGCCGAGGTGTGGGTAATGCCGTTGTCATAGACGGTGCCGACCTCGCGTATCGTTTCAGCACATCAAGCGCGCTGCCGATGTGATCATAATCCTGATGCGTCAGCAGCAGAAATTCAAGCCGTTTCACTCCGAGAGAGTCAAGATAGGTGAACAGTTTCTCCCGCGCCTCGCGTTCTGAAGGGGACATCGTCTCGCCCGCGTCGATTAATGCGTACGTGTTGTCCTTGGAGAGCAGGATTGCATCCGCCTGTCCCACATCGATTGCATGCATCGCAAACGCATGTTCATCCGTGATCAGCGGCGCGAGTTCCGGGGCGGAGCCCGGAACTCCGCCGCCGAAGATCAGAAGACACGCCGCGGCAACAAGTACCACAAGGATTCCCATAATCTGTTTCTGCATCTTCTGTGACTTTCTCCGGCGCCGCACGCCGGTTCGTCCTGACTTCTTCGCAGCCATGCTAGTATGGTATTTCTCTTTTGGAACAGATAACCGTTGATTATTTTCCCGGCCCCGCCAATACTTATCCGTGAAAGGCTCAACCCATATACTGCTCAGCCTCCTGACCGGTCTTGTCATCCTCGCCCCGGTCGCAGGCCTCATCCACTGGTCATGGTCGCTGGTGATTCTGCTCGGCATCTTCTTTGGATCGATTGCACCGGACGTGGACAAAGGACGGGACTCCGCTATCTTCCACGCGGCAATTCCGGGCGCAAAAGGCCGGAGGTTTTTCCTGACGCCGGTGATCGGCTACTTCCTCTACCTCTTCTGTTATAAACCGCTCTCGATCATCTTTGTCGGCATCTTCGGTCAGAAAATTCTCCCGAAACAGGGGCACCGCGAACTGCCGCACTCACCGATCGGCATCGTCTGCATGTCGGCGCTGCTGACGCTCTGGCTGTGGCTCTTCTGCTATGCGCTTTCGTTTATTCCGCATCTGGAATTTCTGCGGGACAATACTCTCATCTGGATCTTCGGTGCCGCGTTTCTCCTCGGCTGCTTCCTGCATCTTCTGGAGGACACCTGCGACAACTCCGGCATCCACTATCTCTATCCGTTCCGGTTCCGCCGCATCAGGGGAGACGTCGTCGGAGACGGATCCGATATCAGGCCGAAGATGTTTGCGGTCGCCCTCGTGGTTGTTGCGGTAGTGGTGTTTCTCGGATTTTTCCTGGGGAAAAT